>JBKOWB010000086.1:0-15840 GCA_046724195.1 Actinomycetota bacterium | reverse complement strand
CCCAGACCGCGTGCTGCCGGGACGAGCCGGTGCCGAAGTTGGGGCCGGCCACCAGGATCGTGGCGCCCGCGTGGGCCGCGTTGTTCAGCACGAACGACGGGTCGTCCCGCCACGCGTTGAACAGCCCGTCCTCGAAGCCGGTGCGGGTGACCCGCTTCAGGTAGACGGCCGGGATGATCTGGTCGGTATCCACATCGGAACGGCGCAGGGGCATGACCTTGCCGCTGTGGGTGACGAACTTGTCCATTCTGACTCTCCCGTTACAGCTCGGCCGGGCCGAGGTCGGCCGGCGCGGCCAGCTTGCCGACAACGGCGGTGGCGGCGGCGACCTGCGGCGAGACCAGGTGGGTACGCCCGCCCTTGCCCTGCCGGCCCTCGAAGTTGCGGTTGGAGGTGGAGGCGGCGCGCTGGCCCGGGCTCAGCGTGTCCGGGTTCATGCCGAGACACATGGAACAGCCCGCGAACCGCCACTCGGCGCCCGCGTCGGTGAAGACCTTGTCCAGTCCCTCGGCCTCGGCCGCCTCGCGCACCTGGAAGGAGCCCGGGACGATCATCATCCGGACACCCTCGTGCACGCGATAACCGCGGAGCACGTCGGCGGCCGCCCGCAGATCCTCGAGACGCCCGTTGGTACAGGACCCCACGAAGACCACGTCGACCGCGACGTCACGCAGCGGCGTACCGGCCTCGAGGCCCATGTAGTCCAGGGCGCGGCGGGCCGCGCTGCGGTCCACCTCGTCGACGAACTCGTCCGGGTCGGGAACGGCACTGTCCAGTGGCGCGCCCTGGGCGGGATTCGTGCCCCAGGTGACGAACGGGCTTACTGTGGACGCGTCGATGTGGATCTCGGCGTCGTACTCGGCCCCCTCGTCGGACGGCAACGACCTCCAGTACTCGACGGCCGCGTCCCACTCCGCGCCCTTGGGCGCATGCTCGCGGCCGTGTAGGTACGCGAACGTGGTCTCGTCCGGCGCGATCATGCCGGCCTTGGCGCCCCACTCGATGGACATGTTGCAGATGGTCATCCGGCCCTCCATAGAGAGCTTGCGAATCGCCTCGCCGCGGTACTCCACGATGTGGCCGACGCCGCCGCCGGTGCCGACCTGGGCGATGATCGCGAGGATCAGGTCCTTGGCCGTGACACCGGGGCGCAACTCGCCGGTCACCGTGACCGCCATCGTCTTGGGCTTGGACTGTGGCAGCGTCTGCGTGGCGAGCACGTGCTCGACCTCACTGGTGCCGATGCCGAACGCCAGCGCGCCGAACGCGCCGTGGGTCGCGGTGTGCGAGTCGCCGCAGACCACCGTCATGCCGGGCTGGGTCAGCCCGAGCTGTGGGCCGATGACGTGGACGATGCCCTGCTGCTCGTCGCCGAGCGAGCGGATCTGGATGCCGAACTCGGCGCAGTTCTTGCGAAGCGTCTCAATCTGGGTCCGCGAGGTGGTGTCGAGAATCGTGAACAGGTCGCCACGCCGGGTGTTGAACGACGGATCGGCGTACCCCGTCGGGGTGTTGTGATCCTCGGTCGCGAGAGTGAGATCGGTCCGGCGCACCGGGCGGCCGGCCAGGCGCAGGCCGTCGAAGGCCTGCGGGCTGGTCACCTCGTGCAGCAGGTGCAGGTCGATGTAGAGCAGATCAGGCTCACCCTCGGCGGCACGCACGACGTGGTCGTCCCAGACCTTCTCGGCCAGGGTCCTCGGAGTGACTCCCACCATCTGGACATCCTAAATTCTGGGAGGTATGTTTCGGCTTGTGGGACACAGTATGAGCGGTGTCGGCGTTCTGGACAAGGCGGTAGTCATCCTTGCCGCCTGCGTCGACGGTGCCAGCCTTGCCGAGTTGGTGGACCGGACGAAGCTGCCTCGGGCCACCGCGCACCGGCTGGCCCAGGCGCTGGAGATCCACCGGATGCTGGTACGCGACACCCAGGGCCGGTGGCGTCCGGGTCCGCGCCTCGGCGAGTTGGCGAACGCCGCACCCGACGTGTTGTTGACGGCCGCCGACCCCCTGCTGTCCGCATTGCGGGACGCGACCGGTGAGAGCGCGCAACTCTACTTGCGCCGTGCCGACGAACGCATCTGCGTGTCCGCCGCTGAGCGGGCCAGCGGGCTGCGTGACACCGTGCCGGTAGGCTCGGTGCTGCCGATGACCGCCGGCTCGGCGGCGCAGATCCTGCTGGCCTGGGAGCCGCCGGAGGCCGTGATGCCATTGCTGCCACGGTGCAAGTTCACCGGCCGGACCCTTGCCGAGGTACGCCGGCGCGGGTGGGCGCAGAGCGTGGCCGAGCGCGAGCCGGGTGTGGCCAGCGTCTCGGCGCCGATCCGGGACCGGACCGGCCGCGTGATAGCGGCGATCTCGATAAGCGGCCCGATCGAACGCCTGGGCCGGCGCCCCGGGGAACGCCACGCCATGGCCGTGGTGCGAGCCGGCCAGCGCCTCTCCGGCCTCTGAACCCCGTCCGCTTCCCCAAAGTTGATCATGAAGCTGCTGCCGAGAATCGGCCCGCGAGCGACAGCAACTTCATGATCAACTGGCCGAGCCGGGAACGGAAACGGTCCGCGTCGGGGGACGCGGACCGTTGCTCGTGTAGCCCCGAAGGGATTCGAACCCTCGCTACCGCCTTGAGAGGGCGGCGTCCTAGGCCGCTAGACGACGGGGCCAGAACCTGCTGCTTCCGTTCCACCAGCCGGAACGACGGGACCGAACTCTATCAGAAGTCCAGCACCACCGCCCTCGCCGGAAACGGCCGCGCTGGGGTACCAGGACTCGAACCTAGACTAACTGAACCAGAATCAGTCGGGCTGCCAATTACCCCATACCCCAATTGGCACGGCTCGCCGCACCGGTGGAGAACTCTACCTGAGCCCATTGTGCCCGCCAAATCGGGACACCTGTCACCGGAAGAGCTCGACGTTCTTCGCGGCCCACTCCGCGAACGTCATCCCGCGCCGCCCGATGATCTCCTCCACGGTCCCGCTGACTGGCTGCGGATGGTCCACCAGCGCTGCCGCGCCGTCCACGTACCAACCGGCGTACTCCCCCATGACCTGCGCCAACGCGGCGACCGCCGCATCGTGGTCCAACTCCTCGTAGACCAGCCCGCGGCCCAGCGCGCGGCCGATCTCCCGCACCTTCTCCGCCCGGGTGAGCGTCTGCGGGCCGGTGAGCACGTAGGTCCTTCCCTCGTGGCCGTCCTCGAGCAGCACCCGAGCCGCCACGCACGCGATGTCCTCGAGTGCGATCGGCGCGTTGGCCGAGGTCGGATAGCCGTCGCGGACCACGTCGCCGGCACGGATCTGCGGCGCCCACAGCTGAGCGTTCAGCATGAACTCACCCGCCTCGAGGTGCGTCCAGGCGACGCCGGACGCCTCGACGGCGTGCTCGATCGGCCGCCAGTCGGTGTCCTCGCCACCGGCCAGGTCCACGATGTGCCGTACGCCGGCCGCGGCGGCCATGCCGGTGACCTCCCGGACGGTCTCGAGCAACGGCGCCAGGTACATCCGGTCGACGCCCTCCAGCGCCGCCGGCAGTGTCTCGGGCTTGCCGAGGTAGCCCCGTGCGACCTCGACCCGCGGCGGCAGCGCCGCCCTGGCCGGATTGATGGTCAGCGCCCGCACCTGGGTGGCGCCCAGCGCCAGCAGCTCATCGACCACGAGCCGGCCCACGTTGCCGGTCGCGCCGGTGACCAGGATCCGCATCGCCGCGCCCTTCTCGTAGGTCGTACGGAAAGCACCTTCCCGTAGGGTATACGGAAACCGAGTGAGGCGGAACCATGACCGAATTCAGCGGCCGGGCCGATCCGGACCGGATCCTTCCGCTGTTGTGGCGCCACAAGGCCGCAGCGGACGGGCACAAGCCGGCGACCGGCCGCCCCGCGAAGCTGACCGTCGACGCGGTCGTGTCCGCCGGGATCGCGCTGGCCGACGTGGACGGCCTGGCTGCCACGTCGATGGCCCGCCTGGCGGCGCAGCTGGGGGTCGGGACCATGACGCTCTACACGTACGTGCCGTCGCGCAACGAGCTGATCGATCTCATGGTCGACGAGGTGCTGGCCAGCCGGGCGCTCCCCAGCCCGGACGAGCCGCGACCGGAGGGCTGGCGGGCCCAGGTCGAGCTCTACGCCGAACGCACCCGCGCGATGTACGTCGAGCATCCGTGGTTGGCCCAGGTCTCGACGGTCCGGCCGCCGATCGGCCCCGGCATGCTCGCCGAGCGCGAGTACGTACTGTCCACGGTCTCGAACCTGGGCCTTGCGCCCGACCGGGTGAACACCGCGGCGCTGACGATCTCGGCGTTCGTCACCGCGGCGGCCCGGCTGGACGCCGAGAATGCCCAGCTCCGTCGCGCCACCGGCCAGTCGAACGACGCATGGTGGCGGCAGCGCAATGAACTCTGGGAGGACTGGTTCGATGTCGAACGCCACCCGACCATGACGAAGCTGTGGCACGCGGGCGGCTTCGATCGCGGGGCGGACGAGCAGTTCGGCGACGCCTACGCGTACGGCCTACAGCTACTGCTGGACGGCATCGAGGCCGACGCGAGCCGCTAGTCCAGCGATACCACGGGGTTGGCGAGCTTGCCGATGCCCTGGATGCTCACGTTGACCGTCTCGCCCGGCACGATCTGGCTCACGCCGGCCGGCGTACCGGTGAGGATGACGTCGCCGGGCAGCAGCGTCATGACGTGCGACACGTACGACACCAGCGTCGGAACGTCGAAGACCATGTCCTTGGTGCGGCCGATCTGGCGTACCTCCATGGCGTCGGGATCGCGGCCCACCTCGCAGCGGATCTCGATGTCGCTCACGTCCAGGTCGGTCACGATCCACGGACCAAGCGGGCAGAACGAGTCGAAGCCCTTGGCCCGGGTCCACGTCGCGTCCTTGCGTTGCAGGTCGCGCGCGGTGACGTCGTTGCCGCACGTGTAACCGAAGATGGCCCGCTCGGCGCCGGCCCGGTCCACGCGCCGGGCGCCCGTCGCGCCGATGACGACGGCCAGCTCGGCCTCGTGCTCGACCTGCTTCGACTGCGGGGGCAGCCGGATCGCGTCGTTCGGCCCAATGACCGACGTGGACGGCTTCATGAAGATCAGCGGCTCTTTCGGCACGTCGTTGCCGAGTTCCGCCGCGTGATCGGCGTAGTTGCGGCCCACGCCGATGACCTTGCTGGAGAAGATCGGGGCGAGCAGGCGTACGTCGGCGAGGGCCCAGCGCTGCCCGGTGAACCGCACGTCCTCGAACGGGAGGCTGCCGATCTCGGCGATGGTGCGCCCGGCGCCTTCCTCGCCCTCGACGACGCCGAACGACACGCCACCGGCATGAACAAAACGAGCGAACCGCACGACTATCCCCATCCATCAAAAACACCAAGCGCGCCAAATCTACGCCGGATCGGGACCGGCGCGGCCGGCGAGCGTGGTGCTGTCCGGGCGCGGGCATCCAGCCATGGGTCTTGGGGTTGCCCAAAGGCGGCCGGCGTGGGCGAGCCGCCCGGTCGTCACCGCCGCGTCACCCGGACGCGAGTTCGCCTTCTCCCGCACCGAACGCTTCGCCGGGACCCTCGTCTGGCGCTACCAGTTCGAGCCCGACGGCACCGGTACCCGGCTGACCGAGTCCTACCACGTCACCCTCCCGTCTCCCGCCTCGGCTGGTTCGTCATCGCCTACCTGTACGGCGGCCGCGACCGACGCGCCGACCTGCGCACCGGCATGCAACGGACGCTGCAGCGCATCCGCGAGACCGCCGAACGCGACGTCAAACCCGACTTGAACGGTGCCACAACAGACCGCGCCTGAGGAGGCATCGATGCGCCTCGTATGGAACCTACGATCGGCGTTCCGCACCCGGGTGCGATCGAGGCCCTAGCACAGGCGGATACGCTGGTGCGATGGGGATCCGGGCGTTGACGACGACACTGCCGTCCGTGACCTGGATTCCGCTTGCCCGGGCCCACGCGGAGCGCGCCGACGAGATGACCGCGGGCCATCGCGCTCGCCGGGCGACGGGCGAGAAGCACGCGATCGAGGACTTTCTGTACGACTACTACGGCACCCGGCCGGCCGCCCTGCGCCGCTGGCATCCGGGCGTCGGCACCGGCCTCGCACCCGCGCCCGACGGGCTCGCCGAACACGCCGCCTGGAAGTGGTATCTCACCTACCCCGACGGCGTGGTGACGCTCGACGTCGAGGCGTACCTGCACGCGCGCGGCGAGAGCGTCCGCTACATCCACGGCCTGCTCACCGCGACCGCGTCCCGGCCGGTCTTCTCCGGCTGCTTCGGCCTGCACGAGTGGGCGATGGTCTACCGCCAGCCCGAGCACCGGCATCCGCTTCCGCTGCGCCTCGGCCAGGCCGGCACCGACCGGGTCGTCGAGCAACACCCGATCCGGTGCACGCACTTCGACGCGTTCCGCTTCTTCACCCCCGAGGCCGTCGGACTGAACCGGCTACAACCCACCCGAGCCACCCAGGTCGACCTCGACCAGCCCGGTTGCCTGCACGCCGCGATGGACGTCCACAAGTGGGCGAGCAAGCTAGGTCCGGCCGTGCCGGGCGCGCTGGCGCTGGACTGCTTCGCGCTGGCCGGGGACATCCGCCTTCTCGACATGCAGGCGTCGCCTTACGACCTGACGTCCTACGGCCACCCGCCGGTGAAGATCGAAACCCCGGAAGGAAAGGCCGAATACGTGGCCCGGCAGCGCGAATTCGCCCGCCGGGCCGCCGCGCTGCGCGCGCGGCTCATCCGCGTCTGCGACGAGCTGCTGGGCCCGCAGGCCGCGGCGGAGAACCGCGAGACCGTAGCGCCGTTCAACCACCGCTGAGACGTACGGGCTCAAGCGCGGCCTGTTGCGGGCCGCTATGGACGTCATAGCGCGGGCAATCTTCCAGTTGGACCGGAACTTGGGCGTCTGCTCCACGTCGGCGGTCCGCAGGACGCGACGCGGCAGCTCCGCCCGGTGTTGCGTCGGTCAGATCGCACCGCCTCATCACCGCTGTAGTGGCCGCCGGGACGCCCCTAGGTGGGACATGTGGAAGGTGAGTGCTGTCAACGGCGCTCCATGACAGCGCTGAGCTTCCACAAGCTGAGTCGCCTCCTGCCTAATCCCCTGGGGACGCGCGCCGGTTGCGCTTGATCTCGCCGCGGCGCTTCTTCTCGGCGATCCGCCGCTCCACGGCCCCCCGCGACGGTCGGGTGGGCCGGCGTACCCGGGGCGGTGG
Organism: Actinomycetota bacterium; assembly: GCA_046724195.1. Lineage (GTDB taxonomy): Bacteria > Actinomycetota > Actinomycetes > Mycobacteriales > Micromonosporaceae > Actinoplanes. The sequence continues at coordinate 8,625 of JBKOWB010000086.1, read as the reverse complement.
CGCGATCGCGCTCGCGACGATGCCGGCCAGCCGCGCGGCCGCGGCCTCGCGGTTGCGCAGCTGCGAACGATGCTCGGACGCGGTCACCGTGAGGACGCCGTTGACCAGCCGGTCCCGCAGGCGTTCGAGGGCCCGGTCCCGCAACGCAAGTGGCAACACCTCCGAGCCGGCCAGATCCCAGGACAGCTCGACGCGCGAGTCGGTCGTGTTGACGCCCTGGCCACCCGGCCCGCTGGACCGGGAGAAGCGCCAGGAAAGCTCGGCCGCCGGAATGGTCAGCCGGTCATTCACCCGTACGTCGTCCGGCACGCCGCCAGCATAAAATCCGCCGCCGTGAGCCGCCACGCGGTCAGGACGTGGGCGCGGGGAAGCAATACTTGGTGCCGTGACGTCCCAACCGACGCCGGTCGCCACGACCGGCTATCCGTGGCCCATCGAATCCACTCGCTTGGCGAACGGCCTGCGCGTCGTCGTCAGCGAGGACCGCAGCGCGCCGGTCGTCTGCGTCAACCTCTGGTACGACGTGGGTTCCCGGCACGAGCCGCCCGGGCAGACCGGGTTCGCGCACCTCTTCGAGCACCTGATGTTCGAGGGCTCGGTGCACGTCCGGAAGACCGAACACATGAGGCTAGTCCAGGGCAACGGCGGCTCGCTGAACGCCACCACCAACCCGGACCGGACGAACTACTTCGAGACGATGCCGTCCGAGCACCTGGAGCTGGCGCTCTGGCTCGAGGCCGACCGGATGGGCGGGCTGGTACCGGCGCTCACCCAGGAGACGCTGGACAACCAGCGAGAGGTCGTGAAGAACGAACGGCGGCAGCGCTACGAGAACGTGCCGTACGGCGATGCCTGGCTGCGGCTGCTCCCGCTGCTGTACCCGCCGGGGCACCCGTACCACCACGCGACGATCGGCTCCATGGAGGACCTCAACGCGGCCAGCCTGGACACGTTCAAGGCGTTCCACCAGCAGTACTACGCGCCCAACAACGCGGTGCTGACGGTCGTCGGCGACACCAGCCCGGACGAGGTGTACGCCCTGGCAGAGAAGTACTTCGGCGCCCTGGAGGCGGTCCCGGACATCCCGCCCGCGCCGGGCGGGCATATCACCGGGCCGGCCACCGAGCCGGTGCGCGAAACCGTGACCGGCGCGGTACCGGCGCCGCGGATCTACCTGTCGCACCGCACCTATCCGTTCGGCACGGCCGGGTACGACGCGGTCACGGTGCTCGCGGCGGTACTGGGCAGCGGCCGCGGCAGCCGGCTCTACCAGCGGCTCGCCGACGGCCTGCGGATCGCCCAGCCGGACTACGTCGGTGCGTACGGGATCGACCTCGCACACGCGCCGGCGCCGCTGATCATGACGGCCACCGCCAAGGACGGCGTGGACGTGGAAGCACTGGAACTCGGCATGGCCGACGTGGTCGCCTCGCTCACGACCGAGCCGGTGACCGAGGCGGAGCTGGAACGCGCGAAGGCGCTGCTCACCACGTCATGGTGGCGGCAGATGTCCACCGTCTACGGCCGCGCCGACGTCCTGGGCCGGTACGCTACCCAGTTCGGCGACCCCGGCAGCGCCGCGTACCGGTTGCCCGCCTGGCAGGCGGTGACCGCGGACGACGTCACTACCGCCGCCGAACTGACCCTGAAGCCCGATTCCCGGGTGACCCTGACCTACCTGCCGCAGGAGGCGTCGTGACCCTGGTAGCCACCCGCCCGGAACCGGGGATCGCCCGGCCGTACTCGTTCCCCGAGATCTTCCGTGCCTCCGTCGGCGGCGGCGTGGTCGTGGCGGCTCACATGCCCGGACAGTTGTTGGCCACCGCGTCGCTCTTACTCGACGCGGGCGCCGCGCGCGAGGCCATCGGTAGCGAGGGCACCGCGACCGTCCTCGCGAAGGCGCTCGAGGAGGGCACGACGGTCCGCGACTCGACCGGCTTCGCGCTGGCTCTCGAAGGGCTGGGCGCCGAGCTGTCCACGTCGGTCGACTGGGACGCGTTCCGGGTCGGCGTCTCGGTGCCGGTCGATCGGCTGACGTCCGCCGTGCGGTTGTTGGCGGAGGCTGCCCGTACGCCGAAATTGGACCCGGCCGACGTCGCGCGCGTGCGCGACGACGAGGCGACCGGCCTGCGGATGGAATGGGCGCAGCCCGGACCCCGCGCGGACGCCGCGCTGCGTGCGGACCTGTTCGGCGCGGCCGAGCGGTACGGCCGTCCGCTGCACGGCGACCCGGACTCGGTCGCGGCCGTCACCGTCGACGACGTGCTGGCGTTCCACCGCTCGTGGATGCTGCGGCCGGGCGTGCTGCTCATCGCGGGCGACCTGGACGTGCTGGACCTGGACGCGCTCGGCGCGGCCGCGTTCGCGGGCACGTCCGGCGAGCCGCCGGCGGTGGAGGGGCCGCTCGGAGTGCCGGTTCGGGCGACGCGGCAGGTGATTCTGGTGGACCGGCCTGGCTCGGTGCAGTCGACGCTGCGCCTCGGGCACCGGGCGCCACACCGGGCGCACCCCGACTATGTGCCGATGACGCTGGCCGCCACGGTCCTCGGTGGTGCGTTCACGTCCCGGCTCAACCACCTGATCCGCGAGGTGAAGGGCTACACCTACGGCATCCGCGGCGACTTCGCGATGAGCCGGCGGTTCGGCCGGTTCGGGGTGGGCTCCTCGGTGCAGACCGCGGTCACCGCGCCGGCGCTCGTTGACACGATCGGCGAGATCGCCCGGACCCAGGCGGACGGCGTGACCGAGGACGAGCTGCAGGTCGCGCGTGCCTGGCGCGCCGGGCAGCTCTCCGTGGAAATGCAAACGCCCGGATCGATCGCCGGCGCCCTGGCCACGCTGGTGATCCACGGTCTGCCGGACGACTACTACGCGACGCTGCGGCAGCAGTATCTCGAAATGACCGTCGAGCAGGTGTCCGCGGCGGCCGCCGAGCACCTGCATGCGAGCGGCTTGACGCTGGTGGTCGAGGGCGACGCTGCCGTGATCCGGGACGACCTGGTCGCGGCCGAACTGGGCGAGGTCGTCACCGCAGCGCCCTAGCCGTCGCGGGTTGCCAGGACGGGATGAGCGGGTTTCAATACCTGAGCCGCTGAGAGCGCTCTCACGCACCAGGAGATCCGCATGCCCACGAACTTCTCGGCCACGTCCCTGCCCGTGTCACGGCGACGCCTGCTCGCGCTGCCCGCCGCCGCGGCCGCGGCGAGCGTGGCCGCTCCGCTGCTCGGCCCGGACCCGGCGTCGGCCACGTCCTGCGCGCCGCGCCGGCTGGTCGACAAGTCGCTGGCCGCACCGGTCGGGCGGGCCTATCACTACCTCGAGGTCGTGCAGGACGCGTACGTCAAGGGCGGGGAGCCGCGACTGCTGCAGTCGTACAACAACGAGAGCGGGCTGATGACCGCGGCGTTCGTCTACGACAACGCGCTCGCGACGCTCGCGTACCTGGCCACCCCGACGATCGCGAACGTGCGCCGGGCGCGCCTGATCGGCGACGCCCTGCTGTGGGCCCAAGCCAACGACGAGAAGTTCACCGACGGCCGGGTCCGGCAGGCGTACGCGGCCGGCCCGATGCTCTTCTACGGCGGCGGTCCGTTCTTCCCCGGCCTCAAGCGCGAGGACGGCAAGGCCGCGTTCCTGTGGCCGTTCGGCTTCGGCGGCTCCTCCACCGGCGACATGGCGTGGACCGGACTCGCGCTGGCCCAGCTCTACGTGGACACCCGGATCAGGAAGTACCTCGACGGCGCGATCGCGCTGGGCGAATGGATCGCGGGCAGGGAATCCCCGTACCGGCACGGCGGTTACCACGGCGGCCTGCAGCCGGACGGCGAGACGCCGCAGAAATGGGCGTCGACCGAGCACAACATCGATGCGTACGCGCTGCTCACGCTGCTCGCCAAGCTGACCCGGGACCGGCGCTGGACGGCCCGCGCTTCGGTGGCCGCCGACTTCGTCCACGAGATGTGGAACCGAACCGGCGGGTTCTTCTGGACCGGAACGCTCGGCGGCATCGACGGCGAGGACCCGAACCTCATCAACACCGGCAACGTCCCCGAGGACGTGCAGACCTGGAGTCTGCTCGGTATGGGCGACCGCCGGTACGCGCCCGCGGTCGACTGGGTCACCGACGCCCTGTGGAACACCGACGGCGGATCCGCGTCGCAACTGCCGCCCGGCGTGAGCGTCTCCGGCATCACGTACAGCACGCAGGCGAAGACCATCACCGGCCCGGTCTCCGGCAGTGACCTGCCGAACAACCGCAACGCAGTCTGGCTCGAGGGCAATGGGCACACCGCGCTGGCGCTGTTGCGACGCGACCACCACGGCGACGGGGCGCTGGCCCGCCGCCTGCTGCACGAGACGGCCGTCGCTCAGGAGCAGGTCGGCGCCGGGCAGACCGTGGGCCTGACGGCCGACCCGAGCGGCGGCCGGCTCTCCAACCCGGGCGAGGGCGGTACGTGGACCGGTACGCCGCTGCCGGCCCGCTCCGGCATCGTGGCGGCGAGCAGCGCGTTCGACACCGGATTCGCGTTCGGCTACTTCCAGCGCCAGCACGTCGGCGCGTCCTCGTGGTTCCTGATGGCGGCGCAGAACTTCAACCCGTACCGGTGACTTAGATTTTGCTGATGTTCACCGAGAACGAGATCGCCTACCTGGCCGAGCAGCGCCTCGGCCGCCTCGCCACCGTCCAGCGGAACGGGATGCTGCAGAACAACCCCGTCTCGTTCGGCTGGAATCCGACGACGCAGACCATCGACATCGGCGGTCACAACATGGCCCGCAGCCAGAAGTTCCGGAACGTGCGAGCCGGCAGCAACGTGGCGTTCGTCGTGGACGACATCAAGTCGGTCTCACCGTGGGTGGTGCGCCTCCTCGAGATCCGCGGCACGGCCGAGGCCCTCGACGCTCCGACCGATTCGGCCGCTCCGGTGGGCGACGGCCCGATCATCCGGATCCACCCCAACCGGATCATCAGCTGGGGCATCGATCCCGCGGAAACCGCGTTGGGCAAGCGTGACGTGACGTAACGCGCGTTGCTGCCGGGGCGGTGGCGGATGCCCGATACCGTCGCCGCCATGACGATCACCCGCCCGGCGCCCGTGAGCCGGCCCGCCCGTCGAGCCGGCCGCACCGCGGCGGTGTGGCTGCTCGTACTGCCCGGTGCCGCATGGGCCGTGGTACGCGCGGGCGGCTGGGAGCGCGGGCCGCTCGTGCAGCTGTTCGCGTTCACCCCGTACGTCGCGGCCGGCGTCTGGGTGCCGGCGCTGGTCGCGATGCTGAGCCGGCGCTGGCTGGCCGCCGCGGTCGGCGTCTCCGCGGCCGCCGTCCTCGCGTCGTCCGTGCTCCCCCGGGCGCTGCCGGATCGCGAACGCGGCCCGACCACCGGCGTCGATCTGCGCGTCATGACCGCCAACATGCTGGAGGGTGGCGCGGACCCGGCCACGATCGTCGGCCTCGTCCGGGACCACGACGTCGCCGTGCTCGCGTTGCAGGAGTTCACTCCGGCGGCCCGCGCCGGTCTCCAGGCCGCCGGGCTGGATGCCCTGCTACCGTACACATCGCTCGCGGCCGAGGGGGACACCACCGGGTCCGCGCTCTACTCCCGGTATCCCGTCTCCGGGGCGGGCGCCCGTCGCAACGGCGGCGGCTTCATGCAGGTGTACGGGACGGTCCGACCGCCCGGCGCCGGACCGCTCAACGTCGAGTCGGCGCACCCCGTCGCGCCGTACGACCTCACCGCGTTGAACGACTGGCGCGGCGATCTGGACGACGAGCCGCGCGCCGAGCCGAACGGGGTGCCCCGGATCCTGCTCGGCGACTTCAACTCCACGCTGGACCACCAGCCGCTACGCGCGCTGATCTCGCACGGCTACCGGGACGCCGCCGACGCGGACGGGGTCGGGCTGGTCGGCACCTGGGGCCCGTACGCCGGCCACCCGATCCCGCCAATCACGATCGACCACGTGCTGGTGGACCGCCGGATCGGCGTACGGGACGTGCAGGTCCACGACATCCCGCGATGCGACCACCGCGCGGTGGTCGCATCGCTCGTCGTGCCGAACAGCTGACCCCGGCTGGTCAGGCCGGCGTGGCCGAGCGGGCGAGCCCGTACGTGAGGGCGTCGACGAGAGCGTGCCAGCTGGCCTCGACGACGTTCTCGTGGACCCCCACTGTCGTCCATTCACGGCTGCCGTCGGTGGTCTCCACCAGCACGCGGGTGATCGCTCCGCTGCCGTGCGATCCCTCGAGGATGCGGACCTTGTAGTCGGCCAGCTCGAACGACGTGAGCTCCGGGTAGTGCTTCGCCAGTGCGACTCGCAACGCCTCGTCGAGCGCATTGACCGGGCCGTTGCCCTCCGCGGCCGCGATCACACGTTCGCCGCGGACGCGCACCTTGACGGTGGCCTCAGAGACCACCGAGCCGTCCTCGCGGTGTTCCACCTGCACCCGGTACGACTCCAGCGCGAACGGCCGCGCGACGTCCTCGCCCGGCAGTTCGCCCCGAACCAGGAGCTCGAACGAGGCGTCGGCGGCCTCGAACGACCAGCCGCCGGCCTCCAGATCCTTGACCTTGCGCGTCACCGCGGACAGGGTGTCCGGATGGCCGGCCAGGTCCAGCCCCAGCTCACGGCTCTTGAGCTCGATGCTGGCCCGGCCGGCCATCTCTGTCACCAGGATCCGCATGTCGTTGCCCACCACGGCCGGATCGACGTGGTTGTAGAGCACCGGATCCACCTTGATCGCGCTCGCGTGCAGCCCGGCCTTGTGGGCGAAGGCGGCGGCCCCGACATACGCCTGGTGGGTGTCGGGGGCGATGTTCGCGATCTCGGCGAGCGCGGTGGAGACCCGCGTCGCCTGCTCGAGGCAGCCGTCCGGTAGGACCTTCAGCCCGAGCTTGAGTTGCAGGTTGGAGACCGTGGCGAAAAGGTCGGCGTTGCCGGGCCGCTCGCCATAGCCGTTGGCCGTGCACTGGAAATGCTTGACGCCCGCCTCCACCGCGGCGACGGTGTTCGCCACCGCGCAGGAGGTGTCGTTCTGGCAGTGGATGCCGAGCTGGTCGGCCCGGACGCCGGCGCGCTGGACGACGTCGTTGACCGCGGCGGTGATCATCGACGGGAGCATGCCGCCGTTGGTGTCGCACATGACCACCCGCTCGGCGCCGGCCTCGAGCGCGGCGCGGACCACCGAGGCGGTGTAGTCAGGGTCGTAGCGGTAGCCGTCGAAGAAGTGCTCACAGTCGACGAACGCGCGGCGGCCGTTCGCCACCAGGTGGGCCACCGTGTCCCGGACCATGGCGAGGTTCTCTTCCCCAGTGGTCCGCAGCGCACGCTCGACGTGCCGGATGTCCGACTTCGCGACCACGCAGACCACCGGCGTACCAGCGTCCAGCAGTGCCTGCACCTGCGGATCCTGCGCCACGTCGGCACCGGCCTTGCGGGTCGCACCGAACGCTACGAGCACGGCGTGCTTGAGGTCCAGCTCGGTCCGCGCGCGCCGGAAGAACTCGGTGTCCTTGGGCATCGCGCCGGGCCACCCGCCCTCGATGAAGCCCACGCCGAACTCGTCGAGCAGCCGCGCCACCGCGAGCTTGTCGGCGACCGAGTAACTGATCCCCTCGCGCTGCGCGCCGTCGCGTAGCGTCGTGTCGAAGACTTGGTAGGTCATGGGGCTTTCCTTTCCGAAGACCGGCGGACCCAACAAAAAGACCCCCCGCGGATGCGGGAGGTCTGCGCACTGGCGTTCGGTCAGCCGGTGCGCTAGGTGCGGATAATCAGCACGCAGTGGGTCACGGAATGAAGCATGCCACTATCGGCCGCCGTGGGGAGCGTTGTTCCACCCTTCGGGACTACCGTGGGCTGGGTGGTCGCCGAACCGTACCCCCGGAACCTGGCCTTCTCCGTCACCTACAACTTCCGCGACGTCGGTGGCTACCCGGCACTCGACGGCAAGACCGTGCGCTGGCGGCGGCTGTTCCGGGCGGACTCGCTGCACCGCCTGGAAGGCGACGACTGGGAGGCGTTCGGGGCCCTCGGCGTACGGACCGTGATCGACCTGCGCCGCACGTTCGAGGTCGAGGAACACGGTCGCGTGCCGCACGCGGACGGCCTGGACTACCTCAATCCGGTCCTGGAGCACGTGGACTGGAAAGAGGTCCCCTATCCGGATGGCACCCCGCATGAGCGCTGGCTCGCGGACCGCTACCTGAACTTCCTCGAGGACGGGCGAGCCGCCGTGGCCAAGGCGCTGATCGTGATCGCCGATCCGAACGCCGCGCCGGTCGTCGTGCACTGCATGGCCGGCAAGGACCGCACCGGCGTGGTCTGCGCGCTCACCCTGTCGCTGCTCGGCGTCGCCGACGACGAGATCGCGGAGGACTACGGGTTGAGTACCGCCGCGGCGGAGCGGCTCTTCGAGTGGTACCGGCGCACCGAGCCGGACACGATACCGGTGTCGTATCTCACGTCGCCGCCCGAGGCGATGCTGCTGTTCCTGGACGACCTGCGGACCCGGTACGGCTCGGTCCAGCGGTACGTCCTTCGCGCCGGGCTGCGCGCCGAGCAGATCGCGGCGCTGCGCGGCCACCTGCTCGAGGCCGCGTAACGACCGCTCAGCGCACCGCCGCCGAGT
>JBKOWB010000114.1:0-7853 GCA_046724195.1 Actinomycetota bacterium | reverse complement strand
GATGTGGGCGGTGCGGGCGGTGGGGCGGGCGGCGGGGGCGCGCCGAGCGGCTGCATGGGCGCCACGGGGGGCGGGGCCGGTTCCGCCGCTGGCGAGCTAACGCTGGACCGCTCCGGCGGCGGCGGTTCACCACCCGGCTTGCGGGCCCGGAAGGAGAAATGCCCGCAGTACTGCAGTTTCCGGAAGTTGGTGTACTTGGCTTCGCGCCGCCGCGCGGCGTCTTCTTGGTCGATCTGCCGATTGAGCGGCGACAACTTGAACCAGGCGCCGTGCTCGGGGCGCCGGCCGAACCATTGTCGCTGCACCAGCGAGATGCCGTCGATACCGGGCCGGACCTGCTCGAGGGCCAGCCCAGCGTCCTCCACCAGCACCTTGAAGCCGTAGATGGTGTAGTTCCACAAGCTCCCCGCATGGTAGGGCTCGAGCTGCGAGGTGCTGCCGATGAAGACGCCACCCGGCTGGAGGACCCGCCTGACCTCGCGCAGCAGCGGCTCGGGGTGGCGCACGTGCTCCATCACCTGGCTGGAGTAGATGAGCGGGATCGAGTCGTCGGCGAACGGCAGGTTGACGCCGTCGTAGAGCAGGACCTGTTCGTCGGCGACCTTCTTGGCGTAGGTGGACGACATGATGTCGACCCCCACCCAACTGATGTCTGGTTTATACTGCTTCGCGAACCTTGCCGAACGGCCGTCTCCGCACCCGAGGTCGACCATGAGGGCCGGCGCGCCGGGCGCGGTCATCGCCTCGCGCAGGTAATCCTGTGAGTGGTACTGGCGGGCGTGGTCATCGGGGATCTGGTCGCCGACCAGTTGCCAGAGAGTGTCCACAGCAAAATTCTAGGAAACGCCCAGCCCGGCCGCTCATCGGCGGGGTCCCGGGACCGCCCCGCGTGCTCGATCATGTCACCGGAGACACGGACTAGCGTCGGCACTATGAGCGTTGAGTCTGTGCCCGCGTCGATGCGGCGGGTCGTCGTCACGGCGGACGGCGTCCGCGTCGTCGAGGCGGGCACGCCCGAACCCGGGCCGCGCGAGGTCCTGGTCCGCACGGTGGTGGCCGGCGTCTGTGGCTCGGACACGCACGCGCTGCATAGCCGGCATCCGTTCATCACGCTGCCGTACGCCGCCGGCCACGAGGTGTCCGGCGTCGTCGTCGACGGCGCACTCCCGGCCGGCCTGCGGGTTACCGTCGAGCCGGACCTGCCGTGCTGGAGCTGCAAGCAGTGCGCCGCCGGACGGCAGAACGTGTGCGAGCGCCTGCGCTTCTTCGGCTGCGCCCACGACCAGGGCGGGATGGCCGAGTTCTTCACGATCGACGAGCGCCGGCTGCATGCCGTCCCGGACGAGCTGGACTGGCGTACAGCGGCGCTGATCGAGCCGCTGTCCACGCCGGTACATGCCATCCGGCTGGCCGGGGACGTCCGGGATCGGGCCGTGGCGATCCTCGGTGCCGGCACCATCGGCCTGCTCATGCTGCAAGTGGCCCGCGCCCACGGCGCCCGCCGGATAGTGATGACGGCGCGATCGCAGCGCAACCGCGACCGGGCGGAAGCGTTCGGCGCGGACGCGGCGGTACCTCCGTCCGCAGAGCTGGTTCGGGAAGCGCTCGGCGAGAGCGCCGATGTCGTGTTCGACTGCGTGGCCGAGCAGTCCACGATGTCGGAGGCGATCGCGGTGGCGAACAAGGCCGGCACGGTGGTCGTCGTGGGGGTGCCGCCGGCCGGCGTGGTCATCCCGCTGCCGATGATCCAGGACAGCCAGATCCGGATCCAGGGCAGCGCCACCTACCTTCCGGAGGACTTCGCGGACGCGATGCGGTTGCTCCGTGCCGGAACGCCGTCGGCAGCCGACTTCGTCACCGCGGTCCACCCGCTGACCGATGCGGCGGCCGCGTTCCGCGACGCCGAGAGCGGGCGGCACATCAAGGTGCTGATCGCCCCCGACCCAGCTGGGCTCTGAACAACCCGGCGCAGCGCGCGTTGCGTGATCGGTGCCACAGTGTCGGGGTGAACGATTACGACATCGTCGTCGTGGGCAGCGGCTTCGGCGGCAGCGTCAGCGCGCTGCGGCTGTCCGAGAAGGGATACCGGGTCGGCGTGCTGGAGGCCGGCCGGCGCTTCTCGCCGGAGACGCTGCCCAGGACGTCGTGGGACCTGCGCAACTTCCTCTGGGCGCCGCGGCTCGGGCTGCGCGGCATCCAACGGATCACGCTGCTCAAGGACATCGTGGTGCTGTCGGCCGCGGGCGTCGGCGGCGGATCCCTGGTGTACGCGAACACGCTGTACCGCCCACCGCGGACCTTCTTCGACGACCCGCGCTGGTCCGGCATCACGGACTGGGCCACCGAGCTCGAGCCCCACTACGACCAGGCGTCACGGATGCTGGGTGTCACCGTGCAGCCGTCGATGACCCCGTCCGACATCGTGATCGAAAAGGTCGCGCAGGACATGGGCGTGGGCGCGACGTTCCGCCGCACGCCGGTCGGGGTGTTCTTCGGCGAGCCCGGCAAGACCGTGCCGGACCCGTACTTCGGCGGGGCCGGACCGGCGCGGACCGGGTGCATCGAATGCGGCAACTGCATGATCGGCTGCCGGTTCGGCGCGAAGAACCGCCTCGACGTCAACTACCTGCACCTGGCCGAGCGGACGGGCGCGGTGATCCACCCCGACACGACGGTGACCGCACTGCGCCCGGTGGACGGCGGCTGGGAGGTACAGGCCGGCAAGCGCACGTGGACCTGTGAACACGTCGTGCTGGCGGCCGGAGCGCTCGGCACGCAGCGGCTGCTCCACGCCATGCGAGACACCGGCGTACTGCCGGACGTATCGCCACGGCTCGGCTCGCTAACCCGTACCAACTCCGAGGCGCTGCTCGGCGCCGAGGCTCCGGTCGTACCGGAAAAGCCCTTCTCGCATGGTGTCGCGATCACGTCGAGCTTCCACCCGGACGCCGACACGCATATCGAACCGGTCCGGTACGGACCCGGCAGTAACGCGATGGGCCTGCTGTCGACGCTGCTGGTGGACGGCGGCGGCCGCGTGCCGCGGCCGATCCGCTTCCTCGGCCAGGCGCTGCGGCATCCGGGCCTGTTGCTGCGGTCGCTGCGGAAGCGGCGGTGGAGCGAGCGCACGATCATCGCGCTGGTCATGCAGTCGATGGACAATTCCCTGACGGTACGGCGCACGCGCAGCGGCCGCCTCACTACGGGACCGGGGCACGGTCCGGCGAATCCGCGCTGGATTCCGGTCGGGCACGAGGCGGTACGGCGGATCGCGGCGATAATCGGCGGCTTTCCGGGCGGCACCGTCGGCGACGTGTTCGACATCCCGATGACCGCGCACATTCTGGGCGGCGCGACGATCGGCGAGTCGCCGCAATCCGGCGTCGTCGACGCCTATCACCGTGTGTTCGGATATCCGGGGCTGCATGTCGTGGACGGCTCGGCGGTTCCCGCGAATCTGGGCGTCAATCCGGCGCTGACCATCACGGCGCTGGCGGAACGGGCCATGTCGCTGTGGCCGAACAATGACGAATCGGATCCACGGCCGCCGCTGGGATCGCCCTATGCGCGGGTTGATCCGATTGCCCCGCGCTCCCCCGCGGTCCCGGCCCACGCACCGGCGGCGCTGCAGATCGAAAGGTGATGGCCGGACCGCGGGCCGCGGTGGCGCGGGGCGAATAATGCGACATGCGGATCCGGTAATTTGCACTGGCCGGGGCGGCGGGACAGAATGAAACCGGTACTCAATTCGGCACCAACGCCCCGTAGGTAGAGCCGTTACACAATGACACCGTTGCAGGAGTAAGAACATCATGGCCAAGCAAGTAATAACCCTCCTTACCGACGATCTCGACGGCGGCGAAGCCGACCGGACGGTCGAGTTTGGACTCGACGGTGTCAACTACACCATTGACCTGTCGGAAAAGAACGCCGGCAAGCTTCGCAAGGCGCTGGACCCGTATCTGTCGGTAGCGACCCGGGTCGGCCGCAGCGGCTCCGACGCCCGCGGCGGCCGTCGCACCGCGGCGGTCAGCACGGGCCGGGCCAGCCGGGATCAGAACCAGGCGATCCGCGAGTGGGCCAGCAAGAACGGCTACGAGGTCTCCGAACGAGGTCGCATCCCGAGCTCGATCGTGGAGGCGTACCACAACAGGCGATAGATTTGTCGCCGCAGGAGAAAGAAACGGCGTCGCCGTCCTGGCGACGCCGTTTCCTTGCATTGTGGAGGGAACATGCCGGTTGTCATCGTGACGGGCGCGTCGAGCGGGATCGGCGAGGCCATCGCGCTCCGGCTCGGCCGCGCCGGAATGGTCGTCGTGCTCGCCGCCCGGCGTGCCGAGGAATTGGCGGCCGTCGCCCAGCGGATCGATGCACAGGGCGGCAGCTCGGTGGTCGCGCCCACTGACGTCCGCGACCCGGCGGACGTCGCGGCGCTCGTCGAGCGGGCGGTCGCGGTCAACGGACGGATCGACGGGCTGGTCAACAACGCCGGCGTCGGCGGCGCGGCTTCCGTGCTCGCCGACGACGCCGCGGTCGACACCATGCTGGACGTGAACCTGCGCGCCCCGATCCGGCTGATGCGCGCGGTCGTACCGATCATGGTTGCCCAGCGGGCGGGCGCGATCGTCAACATCGGCTCGGTGGCCGGCGAGGTCGGCATCAGCGGGGCGTACTCGGCGACGAAGTTCGCGCTGCGCGGGATGACCGACTCGGTACGCCGGGAGTTGGCCGGTACGGGCGTCGGCGTGACGCTGATCGAACCTGGCTACATCGCCACGCCGTTCAACGCCCATCGCCGCGGCCTGCCGGGACCGGAGATCGTCGCGGCCGCGGTGGAGCGCGCGCTGAAGCGGCCGCGCCGGCGCGTCATCGTGCCGTTCAGGTACCGCGGGGCGGTCCTGCTCGCGAACGCGTTCCCGGGGATCGCGGACCGCATCTATGCGGGCCGGGCGGCAAGCCGGCGGCAGCTCGGGGCGCGGCAGTAGCCACCGGCGCGACGGGGAACGAGTAGCCGGTAACCGAGCGAAACGAGCACAATCCCGGTGTGCCCGCCGACTTCGTCCGCGCCCATACCCGCCTGGCGCCGGTGCCGTTCGTGCCCGAACTGGTCCTGCACCAGGCCGACGAGCCGATTTCGCTCTGGGTGGAGACGGAGGCCGGCGGCCGAGAACAGCCGCCGCCGTTCTGGGCGTTCGCGTGGGCCGGCGGCCAGGCGTTGGCCCGGCACGTGCTCGACGCGCCGGAGCTCGTCGCCGGCCGCGACGTGCTCGATCTGGCGACCGGCTCGGGGCTGATCGCGATCGCGGCGGCCCGGGCCGGGGCGCGGCCGGTCACCGCCAACGACATCGATCCGCTCTCGCTCGCCGCGGCGCGCGCCAACGCGAAGGCCAACGGCGTCGACGTGCGGTTCGCCGAGGGCGATCTCCTGGAGACCGATGGCCGGTACGCCGTGATCCTGGCCGGCGACGTCTTCTACAGCCGGGAGATGTCCGGCCGGGTGCTGCCGTTCCTGCGCCGGGCTGCCGCCCGGGGCGCGCTGGTGCTGGTCGGCGACCCGGGACGGGCGTACCTGCCCACCGGCGGCATGATCGAGCGAGCCTCCTATGACGTTCCCGTGCCGGAGTCGCTGGAGAGCGTCGCGATACGCCACACCACCGTGTGGCAGGTGCGAGCCGCCTAGCCGATCGCCCGGTCGAGCAGGCGTAGCAGGCCGAAGCCGTCCTCGACGGTCACGTCCGGCGCGGGCCACTCCCCCGCGTCCTCGCGATCGGTGCGCGGCGAACGCATCAGGATGGCCGTGCCCACGTCGGCCCGGCGGGCGCAGGCGATGTCGCGGCGCCGGCTGTCGCCCACGAACCAGCACGCCTCGGCCGGCACGCCCAGCTCGTCGGTGGCGTTCCAGATCATCTGCGGGTTCGGCTTGCGTACCCCGACCTCATCGCTGTAGATCTGAGCGCCGAAGAGCTGGCCGATCTCGGTCTTGGCGAGGAAGTCCCGGTGCGCCGCGCCGGAGATGGTGTTGCTGACCACGGCCAGCGGCACGCCCGCCGACGCGGCCGCGTGCAGCGCCTCCGGTATTCCTGGCCGCAGCGCCCAGTTGTGGCGCCACGCCCAGTCATAGCTCAGCTTCGAGATCGCCGACCGCACGGCGGCCTGCGCGAGCCTGGGCCAGCCGCCGATGACGAACCGCTCCCACACCTCCGCCTGGGTAAGCTCGTCGGGATGGTCCTCGTCGCGCCACCGTGCCCAAGCCGCCGCGCCCTCGGTGAGCGACCGCTGGATCTGCCCCGGCGTCAGCGCGGATCCGATCAGGTTGTAGAGGCGCAGCACCAGCTCCGGCGGGGGGATCCGCTGCGGCGGGGCGTCCGCGATGACGCCGCCGAAGTCGAGGAGCAGCGCGGCCGGAGGCGACATGCGTCCACCGTATCGAGGGCCGGTCAGCCTCCCGTGCCCAGCGTCCAGGCGCGGACGCCGCCGACGAGGGCGGCCGTGTTCGGCACTACCACCACGTCGTCACCCATCCGGGCCAGCTGCGTCGGGCTGATCAGCCGCGAGTTGCCGCCGCCCAGATAGAGACGGTCCCACCGGAACACCGGCCGCAGCCCCTCCACGACGTTGCGCACCCGGCGCGACCACAGCGCGTCGCCCAGCCGCCGCCGTTCGTGCTCGCCGATGTATGTGTCGTAGCTCATCCCCCAGCGCACCGGCGCCTGCGACATCTCCAGGTGCGGGGCGAGCTGGCCGCCGTCGAACAGCGCGCAGCCCAGGCCCGTACCCAAGGTCAGAATGACTTCGCAGCCCGTCCCCGCGACCACGCCGGCGCCGTGCACCTCGGCGTCGTTCAGCACGAGGGTCGGGATGCCGAACGCCTCCGCGAGGGCGGTCCGCGCGTCGAAACCGTCCCACGCGTCGACCAGCTCGGGGTCGACGCGGGTCCGCGGCCCACTCCGGGTCACGTAGTGCGGCGTGGCCACTACGACGCCGTGCCGCAGCATGCCGGGCATGCCCACGGTCACCCGATCCGCGGTCGGCAGCCGCGAGCCCAGCCCGATCAACGTCTTCACGAAAAGATCGGGATGCAAGGGGTACGGCGTGGGCACGCGCAACGGGTGCGCCCGCATCGTGCCGGCCTCGTCGAGGACGGAACCCTTGATGCCGCCGCCGCCGCAGTCGATCGTCAAAGTGAATGCCACACCCCAGTCTGCAACGATGGGCTGGTTATGGCACAGCGATTGTGACCCGAAGCCCGGCGGTAGGGTCGGCGACGATGTCCAGGTCCATGCGCGTGACGACGCGCAACGCGAGTTTCCAGCAGTGGCAGGCGCTACTGACGAACCGCAACAAGCGGCAGCGGGCCGGCGAGTTCCTGGTGCAGGGCGTGCGCCCGATCACGCTGGCGATCGAGCACGGCTGGACGATCAACGCGCTGATCCATCCCGACGGGCCGGCACTCTCGGCCTGGGCCCGCGACATGCTCGACCGCACCGAGGCGACGCACGTCGCGATGGCTCCGGAGCTGTTGAGCGAGCTCGCGGACAAGGAGGCCCCGGAGCTGCTGGCGGTGGTCGCGCTCCCGGCGGACCGCCTGGACCGGATCCCGGTCGGGCCGCGGTTGCTGGCCGTCGTCTTCGACCGGCCGGCGACACCCGGCAACGTGGGCACGCTGATCCGTTCGGCCGACGCCTTCGGCGCCTCGGCCGTGATCATCACCGGCCACGCCGCGGACCCGTACGATCCGAGATCGATACGCGCCAGCACCGGCTCGATCTTCGCGATGCCGGTGGTTCGCGCCGACTCCCACCGCCCGGTCGTGGACTGGGTGACCGGCTTGCGGGCGCACGGTTGCCCGGTGC
>JBKOWB010000431.1:0-7437 GCA_046724195.1 Actinomycetota bacterium | reverse complement strand
CCCCAGGTTCCGCAGCTCAGGCTCAGGGTGAACGGCAGGCCGTTGCGGGCGCTGCCGGCACCCTCGTTGAGGTTCTGGTTGACCAGGACCCGAGCTGTTTGGGTGCCGAACGCCAGCGCGTCGACGTGGTCGTCGCGGCTGGTGTGGATGCCGCAGGTGTGCCCGAGCCCTTGGTACCCGGTGATGGCGTTGACCAGCTCGACCGCGCGGTCGATCCCGTCGCGGTACCGGTACAGCGCGAGCACGACGGTCAGTTTCTCCCCGGAGAACGGGTGCTCCGGGCCCGCGCCGTCCTCCTCGACGATCAGGAACGTGCGATCGTCGGGGATGGTCAGGCCGGCCAGCCGGGCGATCGTCGGCGCCGACTTGGCGATGACCTCCGGAGTCGGGATGTGGCCGCCGTCCGGCCACATCCAGCGCTGCAGCGCGGCCTTCTCCGTGGGGCCGCACAGGTATCCGCCCCGCGCGACGAGCCGGTCCAGCAGGTCCTGGTAGACGCTCGCCTCGGCGACGACCGCGTTGTCGGCGAGGCAGCTCGTCGCGTAGTCGAAGGTCTTCGCGGCGACGACGGCGGTGGCCGCATCGTCGAGGTCCGCGGTCTCGTCGACGACGTGTACGGCGTTGCCGACGCCCACCCCGTACGCCGGGGTTCCTGAGCTGTAGGCGGCCTTCACCATGGCCGCTCCGCCGGTGGCCACCACGAGATCCGCCTGGGTCATCAGCTCCTGAGTCTTGGCGATCGTCGGCTCGGCGATGGTCTGGAGGAGGTCGGCCGGCGCACCGACCTGTACGCACGCCTCCCGCATGTGCGTCACCACGGCGGCGGTGGTGTCCTTCGTACGTGGATGCGGGGCGAGCACGATCGCGTTGCGACCTTTGAGCGCGAACAGCGCCTTGACCGGCGGCGTGGCATCCGGCCCCGTGGTCGGGATGAGCGCGGCGACGACGCCGACCGGCTTGGCTATCTTGACCAGACCACGCGCTGGATCCTCGTCCACCACACCGACGGTGCGTACCGAGCGCATGTCGGCGAGTACCCCGAGGACCCTTTTCTTGATCTTCGTGACCTTGTCGTCGTACGTGCCGAATCCGCCCTCGTCGACCGCGAGCTTGGCGAGGGACTCGGCCCGCTCGGGGCGGGCGACCGCCCAGGCGACCGCGGTGCACAGCTCGTCGACCTGTTCCTGGGTGTAGTCCGCGATCGCCGCCTGCGCGGCCCGCGCCCGCGACACGACCTCCGACACCGTTTCATTCATGCGCCCACATTGCCCGGCCCGGGTGGCTCGGCGACTCGGCACGGCAGGACCAAGTGGCGGCGATCCTTCGCCCCGGCGGGATGTACCGGTGCCGACCGGGTGGCTCGCATGCTGGCGATGGACGACAGGCCGGCAGGCCACGAACGGCGAGAGGCGGGGCAGTCATGGACGTTCGGGACCGCTCGTTCCGTACCGGGGAATGGCGCACGATCATCGATCGCGCCGAGACCGGTGTGATCGACGAGCCGATCGTCAACGTCGACCGGGAAGACCGGCGCGAGTTCGACGCGATCTTCGTCGGCGGTGGCGCGGGCGGCCGGTTCGGGTCGGCGTTCCTGCGGGCTCGCCGTGGCCGGCAGCTCACGATCGACCGCTGGCCGTTCCTCGGTGGCTCCTGCCCGCACCAGGCGTGCGTACCCCATCACCTGTTCTCGGAGGCGGCACGCGAGCTGGATCTGGCCCGGGCGCTGTCGGGACGGTTGTGGTTCGGTGATTTCGACGAGAAGCGCGCGTCGATGCTCGCGGTGATCGAGCTGTTCCGTAGCGAGCGCAACCGGGCGCATGCGTTCATGAACTGGCAGAGCAAGGAGCAGTTGGGGATGGAGTACATCCTCAACGCCTCCGCGACGGTGATGGACGAGCACACGGTCGAGGTCGCGGGGGAGCGGTTCCAAGCCCGCAATCTCGTGCTCGGGACCGGGGCCCGCACCGACGTGCCCCGCATACCCGGTGTCGACCTGCCCGGCGTGTTCGACTTCGCCAGCCTCGTCGAGGACCTCGACTACGAGCCGAACCGTTGCGTCATCATCGGCGGCTCGAAGGTGGCCGTCGAGTACGGCTCGTTCTTCCAGGCCGCCGGCTGCCCGACGACGATCGTCTCGCGCAGCCCCCTGATGCGTACGGCCAGCCTGCACCACGTCGACGAGGACCTACGCCAATTCGTGGTCGACGGCATGCGCAACCGTGGCATGACGATCCTGGAGGGCGCCGAGCCCGTCGAGATCACCGGCAACGGGCGGGTGACAGGCGTCGTGGTGCGTACGGACAGCGGCGCCCCGCACACGTTCCCGGCCGACTTCGTGTTCCTGGGTACCGGCGAGCGGGCCTGCTCGCAGCCGTTCGTGGACACGTTGGGGGTCGAGGTCGACGACCGCGCGTCCATCGTGGTGAACCCGCGCATGCAGACGTCGGTGCCCGGGGTGTATGCCATCGGCGACCTGATCGGGCCGCCGATGGAGATGTTCAAGGCACGCAAGTGCGGCATGGCCGCGGCCCGCAACATCATGGGCGAGCCGTACGAGTTCGACTTCTCCGAGTATCCCGACTTCCTGCACTCGACCTACGAGGTGACCTGGGTCGGCCTGTCCGAGGCCGAGGCCCGGGAACGGTACGAGCGGGTGATCGTCATCCAGATGCCGCCGCCGGGCATGGGTCTCGACGAGACACCGCTGCCGTGCGCGGAGGGCAGCATGCTCACCGCGTTCACCAACCCGGCGGCGAGCGGGTTCCAGAAATGCGTCATCGACGCCGGCAGCCGCCGCGTCGTCGGCGCCCACCACGTCGGCTTCGGCGCGAAGACCGCCTTCCAGTACCTCGACCACCTGATCCACCGGCCGGGCGGGCTCACCGTTGATCAGATGGCCGAAATGAACGAGCTGTTCCTGAACAGCGAGCACTTCGTGCAGCTGTGCCGGCTGCGGGCCGGCCAACTCGACCTCACCGACCTGTGAAGCGGCGGTAGGCGGTCAGCCTGCCGCCGAGCCAGCCATCGCGGGCTTTTCGTTGCGCCATGCCTCGAGGCCGGCGGACGTCGCCGCCCGCGCCTGCGACCACCGGCGCCGTGCCATCTGGCTCGGCCTTTCGTCAAGCTGCTCGGTCCAGCGACGGATCGCACCGATGGCGACGACGGCGGTCATGGCCGCGCCGGCGGCAAGCATCAAGCCGCCGACACCGACGAGGCCGGCCGCCAGGCGGAGGGTGTTCCGGTTGACACCCGTGCCGGATGACATATCCGAGATTGTTGTCATGATTGTTGTCCTCCTACGCACGGACCTTGCGCAACTGGAAGGCCACCACCAGCTCGCCGAGGCCGATCACGATGGCGCTGATGCCGGTCATCAGGACCAGCACCGCAAGCGACAGATTCGGTGTGAACACGAACACAAGTCCGGCCACGATGGACAGTACGCCGAGCAACCCCAGCCAGATGCGGAAAGCACCGGTCGCCTGGAACGCGACCACCAACTCGGACAGGCCGCTGAACAGCCACGTCAGAGCCACCAGGAACGCGAGGATGGCGAGCCCGTTCGCCAGATTGCGCAGGCACGCCACGCCGCCGATGACGAGGACCACGCCGACGATCCCGGAAAGTACCTGCCGACCGACACCCCTACCGGGCAGGAACGCGCCGATGATTCGAACGATTCCGGCGAGCAGCAACCAGATGCCGACCAGGACCGCCATGACTTTCAGCGAGACGTGCGGCCAGGCGAGCACCGCGATTCCGAACAGCGTCGATGCGGCGCCGAGGAGCAGGACGGACCACCACGGAAACAGCCCCTCCTGCTCCTCCACGACCGTCGGCGCCCAGGCGACGCCCGGCTCGGCCGGGCGGGTCCCAGGTATTTCCGTCATCGTCAGCTCCGTGTGTTGGTGACGTCAGCCCCTAGGCGACCGTGCTGTGCTGGCCGGCACGACCCTCGCCCGCGTACGGATCGATTCCTGAGCGCGCTTCCGACCACCGCACGGTGAGCGCGAACAGCAGAACGACGTCGAGAGCGACCATCAACAACGACCAGATCGGGTACGCGCCGATCCAGAGGACGTTGATCACCGCGTGCAATCCGGCAAGGATGATCGCGGTGACCCGTGCCCAGGTCTGCGCCGCGAACAGGCCGATGCCGGTCGCGATCATCACCAGTCCGAATATCAGTAGCGTCCAGCCCCACCCGGTCAGATCGACCGCGACGAGCTTTCCGGGCGTAATGACGAGCCGTTTGTCGTCGAACAGCGCCACGAGTCCCTCGACGACGTTGAACACGCCGATTATCAAGAGCATCGAGGCGGCAAAGATCACCCAGCCGGCCCACGCCCAACTGGTGGTCCTAGTCGTGGCCATCTGTGAGTCCCTTCTCGAATCTTGCGGGTACATCGATGCTCATGTCGGCTCCGGGGCGGCGCATCACCCGGAAAAGGTGAGCCTGCCCTTGCCAGCCCTCTCCGGCCGACCGGCATGATCACGTTGCGCAGCCGGGCTCGGCGGATCTGGCAGCGGCAGTAACGACGTCGTTCACCGCCGATCCCTTCGCCGACGAGCCGGGATGATCGAATCGTGATCGGTGCCAGGCTCCTGGTCCTCACCCGTTGCGGATGAGCCAGAAGCGGGCCGCGGCCACACCGGGTGCCTCGACGCCGGGCAGGGGCGGCCCCGCGCGGCGGATGACCGCTCCGGTGTGGACGGAACGTTCCGCGCGCTCTCCGGATCACCGTCGCTCAGGTGGAGCATGCCGAGCGCGAGAGTTCGCTCGGCCTGGTCGGACAGATCCTCGGCGGGCAACCGGCTCGGCGGACTCGTAGGTCAGCCGGCCGGTCGGTTCCAGAGCCGGTCGAAATCGGCGGCGCCGCGCTCGGCGGCGATGGCCCGGTTGGTGATCAGCTCGGCTCGTCCAGGACGAGCACCACCGACCGGGGATGCTCGTCGAAGGCAGACGTTTCTGTTGTCGGCTCGAGCCTTTGTGTCCGCTTAATGGAAGGTAGGACCGTGCTCGCACCTTTAACGGTCAATGCGAAATTTCGCATCAAAGGCTATGGGACTTCCAGTTCACCCGCCACGGGTGAAGCGAAACTCTCAACCACCCGGTCACCGTGTGACCGTCATCGAGGCGGCGCCGCCGCGCGGCGCTCACGCGCCCGGGTGCTGATCTGCCGCGACAACACCGAGGCTCCGGTGGCGATGACCGCCACGTTGAACACCAACTGGACGATAACGACCGCGCGCGCGACCTGGCCGGCGGCATGAACGTCGCCGTACCCGACCGTGGTCAACGTCGCCACCGCGAAGTAGAGCGCATCGGTCTTGGTCTCCAGTTCGACGAACTGCCCCGGCCCGAGGATGGCCGCGGTGTAGTCGGCGAGGGCGAAGAAGGCCACCCCGCCGACCAGCGCGGTAAGCAGGCCGGCCACCGGCGTGGTCTCCGGCTCGCTGAGGTGGTGGCCGACCTGGCGCATGATCCGCCACGTGATCAACAGGCCGAGGACCGCTGTGCCGGCCACGCGCAGCGCCAGCTGCGCCCCTCGTACGCCGGGCTCCACCGGGATGAGGTAGTAGAACCCCACGATGAGTGCAGACACCAACGCGGGTCGGCCGACCATGACCAGCGCGGACCGCTTCCGTGATTCCATCCCCGGATTGTCGCGGAGGCGCGCCGCCGCAGGAACGCTACGGCCAGCCGACCCCGGCCGCCGGAGCCGCCGCCGTCAGCACCTGCCCAGTCCGCGGCCCGCCGAACGGGTCCGTCGGGTTCCAACGTGCCGCCATGATGAACAGGGTGCGCCGGTCCGGCCCGCCGAGCATCATCGCGAACGGCCATCGGTCCAGCTGGACCCGATCCAGGACCGCACCGCCGTCGCGGACTCGTATGCAGTTCGTGCCGCCGTCCGACGTCCACACGGCGCCCTGCTCGTCGATGCAGATGCCGTCGGGCCCGATCCCGTCGGCGAACACCCGGCGGTTGGAGAGGCCGCCGTCGGCGGCGATGTCGAACGCGGTGAGCCGGCGCGTGAACGACTCGGAGATGATCAGTGTGGCGTTGTCCGGCGTGACCACCATCCCGTTGGGGAAGTCGATGCCGTCGGCTACCTGCCGCACGGTGCCGTCTGGCGTGATCAGCCCGATGAACCCGGGCCGGTACCCCGGCCGCTCGGTCAGCGGCGCGTCGGAAGGTTCCGCGATGAAGTTCAGGAAGTCGAAGTCGGCGCCGTTGACGTAGACGTTGCCGCGTCCGTCAACGACCACCTCGTTGAACCCGCTGGGCAGGGAACCGCAGTCGGCGTAGGGCTCCACCGATCCGTCATCATGGCGGAGCAGCAACCGTCCAAGGTCCGTCTTCTTCGGCACGACCAGCTGCCGTCCGTCGGGTAACCACTCGATGGAATGCGCACCCGCCCGAGGGTCGAGCGGCAGCACTTCGGTCTTGCCGTCCAGGTCCACCGCGACGATCTCGTCCGGTCCCCAGTGGCAGAACCACAGCCGCCCGTCGTGCCAGCGCGGTGACTCGACGAGGACCAGGTTGGTGAGCAGGACGTCTGCTTCGGGCATGGGTATCTCCTTCCGTTCGTGTTGTCACCCACGACACGAACGGCCACCGCCCGGATCGACATAGGCTGTTCATCGACGGCCTTGATACCGTCGAGGGCGTCCACGTTCGGAGGCGCCGATGTTCCGTCGTTCGGTCATGGTCATGTCCGTGCTCGTGCTGGCCGTCGCCGGCGCGCCCGTGCCGGCGGGCGCCGCCGATCCGATCGGGCAGATGTTGGCGCGCATGTCGCTGCCCGAGAAGGTCGGGCAGATGTTCGTCTCGTATGTGTACGGCCAGAGCGCCTCGACCCCGTCCACCGCCAACGAATCGCTCTACGGCGTGGCCACCGCCGGGGAGGCGGTCGCGAAGTACCACCTCGGCGGCGTCATCTACTTCACCTGGAGCAACAACCTCGCCAGTCCGCCACAGATCGCGGAGCTGTCCAACGGACTTCAGCGGGCGGCCATGGCCGATACCGGTATCCCGCTCCAGATCAGCACCGACCAGGAAGGCGGGGTGGTCAACCGCATCGGCGCTCCGCTCGCCGTCTCGCCGGGCAACATGGCGATCGGCGCGACGTTCCGGCCGGGCGACGCGTTCCGAGCCGCCAAGGTCAGCGGTGCGGAGCTGCGCGCGCTCGGCATCAACGTGGTCGACGCGCCGGTCGTGGACGTCAACACCAACCCGCGCAACGCCGCCGACGGGCCGCGGGCGTTCGGCGACCGTACGGGTCAGGTCTCGCTGTTCGGCGCCGCGGCCGTGTCCGGGTACCGCGCGGCAGGCATCGGTGCCCAGGCCAAGCACTTCCCGGGCTTGGGGGACACGACCGTCAACACGGACAACGGCGTCGCGGTCACGGACGAGACCCGCGAGCAGATCATGGC
>JBKOWB010000211.1:0-7557 GCA_046724195.1 Actinomycetota bacterium | reverse complement strand
CCGCCAGGGCATTGCGTTCCACCACAGACATGATGGATTCGATCTGGATGGAGTGCGCGAGGTGGTCCGCGAAAAACACCAGCAGCCCGAGGCTGGCGAACAGCAGCACGATTGCCCCCGTCACGGCCAGCCGGGGAAACTCGGTCGTCCGGTTGCCACCCGACACGCCCACGGTGTATAGCCCCGCCGCGCTGTACGCGAACGTGGCCACGAAGGCGCTGAGCACCAACTGGTTCGGGCGGTCGCGGAGGAAGTTGCGCAGCAGCCGCGGCGAGAACTGGGTGGACGACAACTGCAGCGCCACCACCGTCAGGCCCAGCACCAGCGCGATCACGGTGACCATCGTGCCGGCTATGCCGATCAACAGCGCCCGGGCGTCGTCCGGGGTGCCCTGGAATGCAAGCGGGGAACGGGCGCCCAGATTGACCAGCGACAGCAGCCCGCCGGCGACGAGCGCACCGACGACCGCCAGCGTGGGCAGTGCCCACAACGAGCCGCGCAAGTACTCCCGGAGTGCATCGCGACGCATCATCATCAGGCCTCCGCTCGACCCATGCCCGGGCCGGTGCCCGGACCACCTCAGCATTACGCAACCCGAAGGATTGGTTCTGGTCGAGTAGCAGGGGCGCGTCGATTGACCCGTCCGGGCTGACGGCAAGGAGGACCGCGGCCTGCCTCAGTGGTCGAAGCGGACGAGCACCTTGCCCGGCGTGCCGTCGTGAGCGGCGAGGCTGGTGAAGGCGCCGGGCGCTTCGTCGAGGCGGACCTGCCGGCTGACGAGCGGGGCGGCGACCGTACGACCGGTGGAGATCCACTGTGCCGCGTCGCGGAAGTCCTGGGCGGAGTATGTGAAGCTGCCCACCAGGCTGCGTTCCTCGGTGCTGACGGCGAAGGCCGACAATTCGAGCGTGGGGCTGCCCATCCCGACGAGGCACACGGAACCGCCGGGCACGGTCGACGCCAACGCGTCGGCCACGCTGCCGGACACGCCTGCCGCATCCAGCGCGACGTCGACCCGGCCATCGAGCAGACGTTCGACCTGCTCGGGCACCGGACCAGCGGCGGGATCGACCGTGCGCGCCCCCAGTCGCTCCACCAAGGCACGCCGGCTTGGGTCGATCTCGCTTACCACGACATCCTCGACGCCTTCCATTGCGAGGGCGAGCACGATCGACTGCCCGATCGGCCCACCGCCGACGACGAGTGCCGTGAGCCCGCGACCGGCGTCGACACGACGAACCGCGTGGACCGCCACGGCCAGCGGCTCGATGAGCGCGCCGTGCTCGATGGGCATGTCCTCGGGCAGCGGCACGACGTTGCGGGCCGGCACCGCGACATACTCCGCGAAGGCGGATACCACGTCCTGCTTCACGCCGATGACGTACTTGTTCGGGCAGCGCTGCTCGCGTCCGGCGTAGCGCTGCACGTCCGCATCGGGGATGACAACGGGATTGAAGGTGACCGGGTGGCCGATCGCCAGGCCGTCCACCCCCTCCCCCTGGGACGCCACCCGGCCCACGCTCTCGTGCCCCATCACCTGACCCGGGACCCGGCGCCCGTTCGCCCCGGTGAACCCGTGGATGTCCGATCCACAGATGCCGGTGGCGACGATCCTGATGAGGACCTCCCCGCGCGCGGGGGTGGGGTCCGGACGCTCCTCCACGACCATCCGCCCGAACTCGGCAAGCACCAGTGCCCGCATGTCGGTCACCTCCTCCCTGCTGGGTTCACCGTGATCGGGGGTGTGCTCGGGCTCAGCGTTGCAGTCCGTGCCATGACCATCGCGGAATGCTGAGGCCCTCGGGAACATCGTCAGCAGACTCGTGGTAGCGCGACATGACGGTTGTGGTGGCCCAGGCGAAGTATTCGTGCAAAACCTGCCGGAGTGGCTCGGCCGCCGTCAGCCCCACGTCCTCCAGGGCCTGGTCGAAACAGGCGATCGCCCGGCGGTCCATCTCCTCGTGTAGGCCGTTGCCGCTGTGGATCCGGACGACCGATGTCTCGTTTCCATAGGTGTCGGAGTAGGTGGTGGGACCCCCGAGGGCCTCGCCCCAGTACGCTGCGAGTCGCTCGTGGTGCTGAGGATGGAATCCGTGGCTGAACGCGTGGCTGACTATCTCGTCGGCCATCACACGGGAGTGCCACGCCTGGGCCAGGCGGAGTAGGCCCTCATTGCCGCCGGCGGCCTCGTACACGCTTGTCATGTTCCAAGGATGACAAGGCCACCCGACCTGGGGTGCAGCGCCCCGCACCCGGGTGCAGCCGAGAACGGGGCGCGCGTGCCTTATCCAATGGAGCAAGCGCATCCTCATTCAGATACGCCATGCCCGGACCTGGTCGTCGCTGCCGGCTCCTGCTGACTGTTATGTCCGGGATCTACTAGTAAGAGTTAGCGGTCAGACCTGCTCTCAGGCGGCGCTCGGGTTGAGGGTGACCTGCGGCTGGGCCGGGTAAGCCGCACGCAATACCCGGCGAACGAGCTCTTCGATCTTATCCGGCTCGGAAGTCACGCCGCGCTCCCGCAGTGTGGTGTGCGCGCCCGCGATCGCCCTGAGAACGGTGCCGACCGGGAGATGATCGAAGTCCGCGAGGAGCCGGTCCGCCATCGCGAACACCCTGGCGTCGACCGGCTTGACCGTCCGAGAGAGGTGCCCGCCGGCAACGCCGCGCGGTGGTCCTGTGCGCATGCCGAGTTCGCCTCCTTCGGATCGTGAGCTACGACCCCCTGCTCCCCCTACGATCGCCGTTCGGGTCCGTTCTGTCGTCCCTGTGAGCTACCAACTCGGGTACCTGCTAGCCGGAATCGCGCGACTGGAGCCAGCCGCGGTACATCGTGTGCGGGGACCGCCGGTCTCGTATACGTTCCCCACATGGGTGTCCGCACCTGGATTCAAGACTGGCCCGTCTACCGGCAACTGACCGGCACCGACCCGTTGGGGCGCGGGGCGGCGGTGCAGTCGGAGCGCTCGAAGTCGCTGACCGCCCGCACCGAGAGCGCCGACTCGATGGCTCGCTCGGTGTGCCCCTATTGCGCGGTTGGTTGCGGGCAGCGGGTTTTCGTCAAGGACGGCAAGGTCATCCAGATCGAGGGCGATCCGGACAGCCCGATCTCCCGGGGCCGCCTGTGCCCGAAGGGCTCGGCCAGCCTGAGCCTGGTGACCAGCGACCGGCGGCAACAGAAGGTCCTCTACCGCCGGCCGTACGGGACCGCCTGGGAGGAGCTCGACCTCGACACCGCGATGGGGATGATCGCAGACCGCGTGCTCGCGGCGCGCGACGCGACCTGGGAGGACACCGACGCGGACGGCCGGCCGCTGAACCGCACGTTGGGCATCTCCAGCCTCGGCGGCGCCACCCTGGACAACGAAGAGAACTACCTGATCAAGAAGCTCTTCACCGCCCTGGGCGCTCTCCAGATCGAAAACCAGGCGCGCATTTGACACTCCTCCACCGTTCCCGGTCTGGGAACCAGCTTCGGCCGTGGCGGGGCCACCGCATTCCTCCAGGATCTGGCTAACGCCGACTGCATCGTCATCATGGGCTCCAACATGGCGGAGGCCCACCCGGTGGGCTTCCAGTACGTGGTGGAGGCGAAGAGGCGCGGCGCGAAGGTCATCCATATCGACCCGCGGTTCACCCGGACCAGCGCGCTCGCGCACACCTACGTCCCGGTGCGGGCCGGCGCGGACATCGCGTTCCTGGGCGGCGTCGTGAACTACATCCTCAGTAACGAAAAGGACTTCCGGGAGTACGTGCTCGCGTACACCAACGCGTCGATGCTGGTCAATGAGGGCTTCAAGGACACCGAGGACCTCGATGGGCTGTTCTCCGGCTACGACCCCGAGACCAACACGTACCACCAGAGCACCTGGCAGTACGCCAGCCACGAGGAGCACGGCAGGAGCGCGGACAACTCGCACGTGGCCCGGGAAACCGCCTCCGCGCTGCGGCACGAGTCCCACGGCTCGCCGCTGCCCGCGGGGGAGGTGGCCCGCGACCTGACGCTGCAGGACCCGCGCTGCGTCTATCAGATTCTCAAGCGCCACTACTCGCGCTACACCCCTGAGGTCGTGGAGCAGATCTGCGGCGTCCCGCAGGACAAGTTCCTCGAGGTCTGCGAGGCCTGGACGGCCAACTCGGGCCGCGAGCGCACCACCGCGCTGGTCTACTCCGTGGGCTGGACACAGCACACCGTCGGCGTCCAGTACATCCGGACCGGCGCGATCATCCAGCTGCTGCTGGGCAACGTGGGCCGGCCGGGTGGCGGGGTGATGGCGCTGCGCGGGCACGCCAGCATCCAGGGCTCCACGGACATCCCGACGCTGTTCAACCTGCTGCCCGGCTACCTGCCGATGCCGCATCACCGCCAGCACGAGACGTTCCGGCAGTGGGTGGACGCGATCCGGCACCCAGGCCAGAAGGGCTTCTGGGCGGACGCCGAGGCGTACGCCGTGAGCCTGCTCAAGGCGTACTTCGGCGATGCCGCCACCGCCGAGAACGACTGGGGCTACGGCTGGCTACCCCGGCTGACCGGTGACCACGGCACCTACCAGCAGGCGCTCGACATGATCGACGGCAAGATCAAGGGGTACTTTCTGCTCGGGCAGAACCCGGCGGTGGGCTCGGCGCACGGCAGGGCGCAGCGGCTCGGCATGGCCAACCTTGACTGGCTGGTCGTCCGCGACCTGTACATGATCGAGAGCGCGACGTTCTGGAAGGAGGGGCCGGAGATCGCCACCGGCGAGATCGTACCGACCGAATGCAGGACCGAAGTGTTCTTCATGCCGGCGGCCTCGCACGTGGAGAAGGAGGGCACCTTCACCCAGACGCAGCGCATGCTGCAGTGGCGGGAGCAGGCCGTCGAGCCACCCGGCGACTGCCGCTCCGAGCTGTGGTTCTTCTACCATCTCGGCCGCCTCGTCCGGGACCGGTTGGCCGGCTCCACCGCACCCCGCAACCAGGGCATCCTCAACCTGAACTGGGACTACCCGCTGCGCGGCGAGCGTGGCGACGAGCCCAGCGCCGAGGCCGTACTCAAGGAGATCAACGGCTACGACTCCGCATCCGGCGAGCCGCTGCCCGGCTACCTGTCGCTCAAGGACGACGGTACGACCGCGTGCGGCTGCTGGATCTACTCCGGCGTGTACGCCGGCGGCGTCAATCAGGCCGCGCGCCGCAAGCCGGGCTCCGAGCAGGACTGGGTGGCCCTCGAGTGGGGCTGGGTCTGGCCGGCAAACCGGCGCACGCTGTACAACCGTGCCTCCGCCGATCCCGACGGCCGGCCGTGGTCGGAGCGCAAGAAGTACGTGTGGTGGGATCCGGAGGCCGGCGAGTGGACCGGCTACGACGTGCCGGACTTCGAGAAGACCAAGCCGCCGACGTACCGGCCGCCGGAGGGCGCGACCGGCGTCGCGGCGATCTCCGGCGATGACGCGTTCATCATGCAGGGCGACGGCAAGGGCTGGCTGTACGCACCCGGCGGGCTCATCGACGGCCCCATGCCGACGCACTACGAGCCGGTCGAGTCGCCGGTGCGCAACCCGCTCTACCACCAGCAGGCCAACCCGACCCGCATGGTGTACGAGCGGCCGGACAACCCGATCAACCCCAGCCCGCCGGACCGGCACGTCGACGTGTACCCGTACGTCTTCACCACCAGCCGGCTCACCGAGCACCACACGGCCGGCGGGATGAGCCGGCAGCTCGCGTACCTCTCCGAGCTGCAGCCGGAGATGTTCGTCGAGGTGTCGCCGGAGCTGGCCGCCGAGCGGGGGCTCGAGCACCTGGGCTGGGCGCACGTCATCACGACCCGAACGGCCATCGAGGCGAGGGTGATGGTCACCGACCGGCTGACCCCGTTGCGCATCGAGGACCGGGTCATACACCAGATCTGGCTGCCGTACCACTGGGGCGGCGAGGGCCTGGTCACCGGCGACTCCGCCAACGACCTGTTCGGCATCACGCTCGACCCGAACGTGCTGATCCAGGAGAGCAAGGTCGGCACGTGCGACATCAGGCCGGGCCGCCGGCCCACCGGTGCGGCGCTGCTGGCGTACGTCGACGAATACCGGGTACGCGCCGGAGTCGCGCCGGACCGCTATCCGCTCGTCCTCACCCCACGCGCAGACAAGCCGGAGGCCTAAGCATGGCCGGACCGAACAGTCTCTACGGCCCCGTCGATCCCGCACCCGACGCGGGGTACGTCGACGCGCCGCCCCGGGTGGGGTTCTTCACCGACACCAGCGTCTGCATCGGCTGCAAGGCGTGCGAGGTGGCCTGCAAGGAGTGGAACCTCATCCCCGACGACGGCTTCAACCTGCTCGGCACCTCGTACGACAACACGGGCGGGCTGACCGCGAACTCGTGGCGGCACGTGGCGTTCATCGAGCAACCCACCGCAAGCCGCAGCGCCGGCACCGACTCCCCCGGCGCGTTCGCGGGCATGCCGGTGGGACCGCCGGCGAGCGCACAGACCGCCGTAGTCGCGGCCGGCACAGCGCCGGACACGGGCACCGAACCGGGCGTACCCCCGGCGGTGGACGCGCTCGCCGCGGCCGGCACCGTCGCGCCGCCGGCCCCCGGACCGCAGTTCCTCGGAATGCCCATGCCGGACCTCCCGGGGCGCATGATGGACGCCCCGCGCAGCGACTTCCGCTGGCTGATGATGTCCAACGTCTGCAAACACTGCACCCACGCCGCCTGCCTCGACGTGTGCCCGACCGGCTCGCTGTTCCGCACCGAGTTCGGCACGGTCGTGGTGCAGGAGGACATCTGCAACGGCTGCGGCTACTGCATCCCCGCCTGCCCGTACGGGGTGATCGACCGGCGTGAAGGCGACGGCCGGGCGTGGAAATGCACGATGTGCTATGACCGGATCGGCGACGGCCTCACCCCCGCCTGCGCCAAGGCGTGCCCGACCGAGTCGATCCAGTTCGGCGAGCTCGACGAGCTGCGCACCCGCGCCGAGCGCCGGCTGGAGAGCCTGCACGAGCAGGGCGAGACCTCGGCCCGGCTGTACGGCAACAGCCCGGACGACGGCGTGGGCGGCGACGGCGCGTTCTTCCTGCTGCTCGACGAGCCGGAGGTGTACGGTCTGCCGCCGGATCCGGTCGTGTGCACCCGGGACCTGCCAGCCATGTGGAAGCGGGCCGGCTGGGCCGCGCTCGCCATGGCCGCCGCGGTCGTCGTGTCGTTCGGGAGGCGTCCATGAGACCCCGCGAGGAGGCGGAACGGCCGCGCGACGAGTCGCAGAGCCCGCCGCCCGCCGGTCGCCCCGGCAGCGGCCTGGCGCGCGACGAGGCCCCCGGGGGTCCGGTACGTGACGAGGCGCCCGGCGTGCCCACCCGCGACCGTGATGGGCGTAGGCGTCGCGGCGGCCGGGGCGGCGACCGGCCGATGGTGCCGCCCGCCGAGTTCCGGTCCTACTATGGGCGGCCTGTCGTCAAGGCGCCCGTGTGGCACCACGACATCCCCGCGTACCTGTTCACCGGCGGGCTCGCGGCCGGGTCCGCGCTGCTCGCCGCCGGCGGCGACGCCACCGGCCGGCCCGCCCTGCGC
>JBKOWB010000168.1:0-6521 GCA_046724195.1 Actinomycetota bacterium | reverse complement strand
GGGCATACTCGCCGATCTCGGTCTCCCAGCAGCCGCGCGAGCCGCAGCTGCACGGGCGGCCCTGCGGATTGACCACCATGTGGCCGACCTCGCCGCCGTAACCGCCGTGGCCGGTCACCCGCCGGCCGCCGGCGATGATGCCGCCACCGACCCCGACGTCGCCGTAGAGGTAGATGACGTTGTCGCAGCCGGCCGCCGCGCCGCGGCTGTGCTCCACCAGCGCCGATACGTCGGCGTGGTTGCCGACCGTCAACTTGCCGACGTCGCCCAGCTCGGCGCTGAGGGCGGCGCCGACCGGTTCCTCGACCCAGCCGATGGTGGGGGCGAGGCGCACCATGCCGTCGGCGCGGCGGACCATGCCGGCGACCGCGAGGCCGCTGCCGATGTATCGGGCGTCGTCGGGGACGTCCTTGCGCATCTCGTGCACGAAGCCGGCGAGCGGCTGGACCGCGTCGAGGACCTGCATCCCCCGCGGCCGGTCAGTCTCGCGGCGGTCCAGGATGCGGCCGCCCAGGCCGACGCGGGCCGCGCGGAGACGGTCCACCTCGATGCTGAGCGCGTACGCGTACACCTTGGACGACTCCGGCCGGACGACCAGCGACGGTCGCCCGGCCCGGCCCGTTTCGGTGGGCGCCTCTTCGGTCACCAGTCCCGCGGTAGCCAGCTCGGACGTCAAGGCGCCGATGGTGCTGCGGTTGAGGCCGAGCCGGCTGGTCAGTTCCGCGCGCGATGTCGCCCCGTGGACGTGCACGTACCGCAGCAGGGTTCCGAGGTTGAGCCGGCGTACCTCCTCCTGGCTGGGGGCGGCCCGCATCAGCGCGCCGCCCCCGTACCCAGGATGTCGTTCATCGCACGCCGGTTGCGGCCGCCCTGCGCCGGGACAGTGCGTCGACGCTGGCAGCGATCAGCAGGATCAGGCCGGTCACAATGAACTTGGTGCCGGCGTTGAAGCCCAGGAGACCCATGCCGTTGTCGATGACCGCGATGACCGCACCACCGATGACGGCGTTGACCACCTTGCCCTTGCCGCCGAAGAGGCTGGTACCGCCGATGACGGCCGCGCCGACCGCGTAGAGCAGGACGTTGCTACCGCCGGTGTTCGGGTCGACCGAGTTCGCGCGGCTGACGGCCAGGATGCCGCCGACCGCCGCCATGAACGAGCAGATGACGAAGACCGAGATGCGGATCCGGTCGACTGGGATACCGGCGCGGCGGGCGGCCTCGGTGTTGCCGCCGGTCGCGTAGATATGCCGGCCGTAGGTGGTCCGGCCCAGCACGAAGGTCCACACGACCAGGAAGAACGCGATGATCGGTACGACGTACGGGACGCCCTTCACCGAGATGATGGCCGGGTTGATGCTGCGCTCCTGGGTCAGCAGAGCGGTCGCCAGCAACACGACCAGGGCCAGACCGCCCACCCGCAAGAGGACGATGCCGATCGGGTCGGTGACCAGTCCGCGGGCCGCCCGGCTGCGGACCCGGCTGAACTGGATCACGGCGTAGCCCGCTACCGAGACGATCGCGAGGACCCAGCTCCACAAAACCGACATGTTGTTGTTTGCCAGGGCCAGCACGAACTTGTCCCGGACCGACACGTTGATGCCGCCTTTGAGCAGCACGAGCAGGACGCCCTGGAAACCGAGGAACGCCGCCAGCGTGACCACGAACGACGGGATGCCGACCTCGGCCACCAGGAAGCCCAGCACGAAGCCGATGACCAGGCCCGTGATGAGCGCGGCCGGGATCGCCCCATACCAGGGCCAGCCCTCGTTGGTCAGCAGGATGGCCATGACCGCGCCGCACACGCCGCTCGCGAAGCCTGCGGAGAGGTCGATCTCGCCTAGTAGGAGCACGAAGACCAGGCCCATGGCGATGAAGATGATCTGGGCGCCCTGCGAGAAGAGGTTGGCGAAGTTGACGGCGCTGATGAACGTGTCCCGCGCCACGCCGAAGATCACGACCAGGACGATGAGGCCGAGGATGGCCGGCAGGCTGCCGATGTCGCCGCCGCGGACCCGGCCCCAGTAGTCGCGGATGTAGCTTCCGGTGGTCGGGCGCTCGACCCTGACGCCCCCGGCGGTGGTGGTCGTGGCTGTGCTCACTGGTCGTCTCCCGGCGTGATGTCGACGTAGTCCTGGGGCTTCTCGGGCGGCAGGCCGAGGTCGCCGCTGCGCCCGGCGGTGATCAGCTCGACGATCTGGGAGTGCGTCACGTCGGTGGTCTTGACCTGGGCCGCCATGCGGCCCAGGTAGAGCGCGGCGATCCGGTCCGCGACCGCGAAGACGTCGTTCATATTGTGCGAGATGAGCACGACCCCGAGGCCGTTGTCGGCGAGCCGCCGGACCAACTCCAGCACCTGGGCGGTCTGGGCGACGCCGAGTGCGGCGGTCGGCTCGTCGAGGATGACCACCCGGCTGTTCCAGAGCACGGCCTTGGCGATGGCCACCGTCTGGCGCTGCCCGCCGGACAGACTGGCGACGAGCTGGCGCAGCGACTTCACCGTACGGACGGAGAGACCGGCAAGCGTGTCGCCCGCCATCGCCTCCATCGTGGGCTCGTCGAGCACGATGCCGCGGGTCTTCTCGCGACCGAGGAACATGTTCTGGACGATGTCCAGGTTGTCGCAGAGCGCGAGGTCCTGGTAAACGACCTCGATGCCGAGCGCGGCGGCGTCACGAGGGCTGTGGATCGCTACCTGGTTGCCGTCGAAGGTCACCGTGCCCGCGTCCATCGTGTAGATGCCGCTGATGCACTTGACCAGCGTCGATTTGCCGGCGCCGTTGTCGCCGACGAGCGCGGTCACCTCGCCCGGATAGACGGACATTCCGACGTCATGCAGGACCTGAACGGGACCGAAGCTCTTGTCGATCCCGCGTAGCTCCAGAAGGGGTGTCGCGGCCACGGATGGTTCTCCTTCGCTCGGTGACCGGTTCGTCGTGGCGCTGCCACTGGCGAATTGAGGGGGTTCCCCACGTCCGGCGCCGCCCACGCCCCCGGGGGCGTGGGCGGCGCCGTCATCGGACGTTCGGGACGAGCCTAAGGTTGTTCGGGGTTAGCTGATACCCGCGTCGGCGCAGAGCTTGGCGTAGTTGCCGGTGCAGAGCGCGTCCTTGGTGACGAATCCGTCCGCAACGACGTCCTTGACATTCTCCTTGGTGATCGACTGCGGGGTCAGCAGCACCGACGGGACCGCGGCACCCGACTCCGGGTCCTTGACGCTGCCGGTGGCCGTGGTCGGCTTCTGGCCCTTGGCCAGCGCGATGGCGAGCTCGGCGGCCGCGTCGGCCTCCTTCTTGATGGCCTTGTAGACGGTCATGCACTGGTCGCCGGCGAGGATGTTCTGCAGACCCTGCACGGTGGCGTCCTGGCCGGTGACCGGGACCGCGCCGTTCAGCTTGTTCTTCTTCAGGACCGAGATGACCGCGTTGCCGAGGCCGTCGTTCGCCGCGAGAACGCCCTTGATGTCCTTGTTCTCGGTCAGCATCTGCTCGAAGATCGTGCCGGCCTGCGCGTTGTCCCAGTCCGGAACGGACTGGTTCGGGCCCTTGACGTAGGTGCCGTCGGCGTACTTGGGGTCGAGGACCGAGTTGTAGCCCTGCGCGAAGAGGGTCGCGTTGTTGTCGGTCGGCGAGCCGTTGACCTCGGCAACCTTGGGCTTGGAGTACTTCTTGGCGGTGAGGCAGTCGACCAGGCCCTGGCCCTGCAGCTCGCCGACCTTGACGTTGTCGAAGCTGACGTAGTAGTTGGCGCCGCCGTTCAGCGTGAGCCGGTCGTAGTCGATCGTGGCGATACCGGCGGCCTTGGCCTTGTCCAGCACGGCTTTACCGGTGCCGGAGTCGAGGTTGACGATCATCAGGACCTTGACGCCGCTCGAGATCATGCCGTCGGCGATGGTCTGGAAGGCCTGCTTGTCGCCCTGCGCGTTCTGGATGTCGACCGGTACGCCGGCCGCATCGAACGCCTGCTTGAGGAACTTGGGGTCATCGGTGCCCCACCGCTGTGAGCTCTTGGTGTCCGGCAGGATGACGCCGACCTTGCCAGCCGACGAGCCGCCTCCACTGCTTCCGGAGCTGCCGTTGTCGCCGCCACCGCAGGCAGCAACGCCCCCGACGGCCAGGAGGCCGACCGCGGCAAGGGCGAACATTCCCTTACGCATTCCTAGTATCCTTTCGGGTAATCCGGGCCTTATCTCGGATTCTCTGATGTGTGCTGCCGGGAGTGTCGCTCCCCAGGACGCCAGTGGATCAGGAGCAGTTTGTTGTGTCGGGCAACGTATTCCGGTTGCGCGTTGTAGCACAAGAAGTGTTGCCGGGCGATCTTGTAACCGGGCATAACAATCCGGCAACGTGACGGTGACGGACATAGCTACTGGCGACCACTGGACGTCCCGCGACGTGACGCTAAGTCACTCCGAGGACCTAACTTGCCGGATCGCGGCGGAAAGGTCTTGCCTGCGGAGTAACGGTGTCGTAACGGTCCGGTGGCAAGCTGGTAAATGTGAGGTTATGTCCGGATTGGCGCGACGATGGCTGCCGTGAGCCGGACCAGATCCGCCGGCGCCAGCGACGCCTGCAATCCCCGACGGCCGGCCGAGACGTACATCCGATCGAGGTCCTGAGCCGAAGCGTCGACGACCGTCGGCAACCGCCGGCGCTGGCCGAGCGGGCTGATGCCACCGCGTACATAGCCGCTGCTGCGCTCGGCGGCCGCGCGGTCGGCGAGTGCCGCTCGCTTGCCGCCCGCCGCGGCGGCCAGCCCCTTCAGGTCCAGATCGCCGGTGACCGGCACGACCGCCACGGTCAACGCACCATCGACATCGGCGATGAGCGTCTTGAAGACCGCCTCCGGCGGGACGCCCAACGCCTGCGCGACCAGCGCGCCGTAGTTCGGCGCGTCCGGCGAGACGTCGTACGGGTGCAGCTCGAACGCCACGTTCTCGGCGGTGAGCAGCGCCGTGGCCGGGGTGCCCGCTGCCTTCTTCGCCATCCCGCGCACGCTACTCGGGCTGATCCGGAGCGCAGAGCAGTGCGGTCGGGGCACCCGCCACCCGGGTCAGCACCAGCGATGCGGCATTCGGCCCGGAGAGCCGCAGGTCGCGACGCAGCTGGGCCGGCTCGAGCGCCGAGCCGCGCTTGCGGATCTCCAGCCGCCCCACGCCACGCTGGCGGAGAAGCGCCCGGAGCCGCTTGAGCGAGAACGGCAGCACATCGGTGACCGCCAGGCAGCGCCCGAAGGGGCTTTTCGAGAACGAATCCGAGTAAACGTAGGCGATACTCGGGTCGCCGAGCCGGCCGCCGACCGTCGCCGCGAATTCGGCGACGAGATGCGAGCGGACCACGGCGGGGTCGGGGTCGTAGAGGTAGGCACCGACCGGACCCACCCGGGCCGCCGACACTCCCGAGCCCTCCAGCGACACGCCGGCCGGAAGCAGCGTCGCGCGGCGGGGAGCCGTGGCGAGCGGCCCGCACCAGAATGCGGCCTCGACCAGGTCGCCGTCGACGCTCACCCATTCGCCCTCGGCGCCCGGCGGCAGCAGGGCATGGTCGATTCCTGGCGCGAGCTTGAGGACGGTACGCGAGACCCGCGCGGGCAGCGCCGCGATGACATCCCAGGGTGGCGAGTAGGCGCGCGGGTCGAACACCCGGCCGCCGCCGGCCCGGCGCCGGGCCGGATCCGCGAAGACCGCGTCGAACTCCTCCACGGGAACCGTCGCCGCGTCGGCGCAGGCCACGGTCACCACATCATCCAGGCCGAGGGCCGAGACGTTGGCCGCCGCGACGGCCGCCGTGAGCGGGTCGGCGTCCACGGCGTACACGCGAATGCCCTGGCGGGCCGCGGCCAGCGCGTCCGATCCCAGGCCGCAGCCGAGGTCGGCCAGGGTCGTGACACCGGCGGCCGCCAGGCGCGCGGCCCGGCGGTCGGCCACGACCGCCCGCGTAGCCTGCTCGAGGCCGGCCCGGGTGAAGAACATCACTGCCGCCGCCGGGCCGAACTTGGCCGCACCGCGCCGTCGTAGCGAGGCCTGGGTGAGCGCGGCCGAGGCCAGCGCCGGCTCGATGCCGCGGGCACGCAGGGCCGAGGCCGCCGCTAGAGGATCCCCGTCGGCCGCCTCGGCCGCGGCCGCCAGGGCGTTCACCCCTTCGCGGGTACGCAGCGACGCCAGCAGTTCCAGGTCCACAACGTGTCATTCTGGCGGGTGGCGATCCGCTGGCACTCTGGTTGACGGAGTGCTAGTTCCGGCATAATCTCCGGTTAGCACTCTCGCCATGAGGGTGCCAGTGTGCGGCCCCGCACGGGACGCACGCTTGCACCAGGCGGACCGGCACCCGCGACGACGGCCCCGCCCGGTGGCATGAGGCATCAAGGCCGGCCTGTTCCGTGGCCGGCGACGACACAAGTGCCCCAGGAGGGTATGCCCGTGACTACCGCGACCAAGGTTGCGATCAAGCCGCTCGAGGACCGCATCGTGGTCCAGGCGAACGAGGCTGAGACGACCACGGCGTCGGGCATCGTGATTCCCG
>JBKOWB010000103.1:0-3447 GCA_046724195.1 Actinomycetota bacterium | reverse complement strand
CACCAGGTCGGCGGCGGGATCCGCGCTGACCCGCCGTACCACCTCGTGCAGTTCGACCTCGGCCGGCTCCTTCAGCAGGGCCGGGTCGTAGGACGCGGCCGTGCCCTCCGGCACGATGCGGCGGGCGCGCTGGATCGCCTCCGCGACACCCTCGAACGTCTCGTCGCCGACCAACGTGGACAGTTCGACCAGGAGCCGGTCGGCGATCGACGGCCGATCGGCGTGCGGGAGCACCGCGCGGACCCAGTCGACGGGCTGGCCCTCTTCGACGAGCACCTGTTCGAGCCGCTTGCGCAGGAAGTCCGCCACGTCCCGTAGCACCTGCGCGGACACCTCGACCGGCTGCCGGGCGGCGGCGAGCGCGTCGGTCAGGCTGATCGTGTGCAGCGCGGGGTGCTCGCGATGCACCGCGATGAGACCCAGCACGGCGCGCCGTACCGCGAACGGGTCGCTGCTGCCGGTCGGCAGTCCCACCGTGGCGGCGAGACCCGCGACCAGGTCGAGGCGATCGGCCAGGGACAGCACCGCACCGGGAAGCGACGCGGGCAGTTCGTCGCCGGTGTGCCGGGGAAGCTCGGCCTCGTAGACCGCCTGTGCCACGGCCGGGGTCTCGCCGGCGTTCAGCGCGTAGTCGCGGGCCATCACGCCGGCCAGGCTGGTCATCTCCGTGACCAGCTGCGAGCCGAGATCGAACTTCACGAGCTGCGCGGCACGGTCGAGCGTGGCGCGGTCGGCCGGGGACAGGACGGCGGAGAGCGAAGCCGCCAGCGCCGCGATGCGGGTCGCGCGATCGGCCATCGAGCCGAGCTTGTCGGTGAACGTCAGCCGGGAGAGGCGGTCGCGCATGGCGGCGAGCGGCATCCGCCGGTCGGCCCGGTAGAAGAATGCCGCGTCCTCGAACCGGGCCCGCAGCACCGCCTCGTTGCCGGCACGCACGAGGTCGACGTCGACCGGGCCGTTCGCGACGGCCACGAACATCGGCAGCAGCGCACCGGACTCGTCGCGCACCGGCAAGTAGCGCTGGTGCGTGCGCATGACCGTGGTGAGCACGGTGTCCGGCAACGTCAGGTAGCTCTCGTCGAACGTGCCGAGCAGCGGGGTCGGCTGTTCGACCAGGTAGGTGATCTGGTCGATCAGGCTCTCCTCGCCGGCCACGTCGATCCGGCCCGCGCCGTAGACGAGGTCCTGGGCGCCCGTGACGATCAGGTCGCGGCGGTCGGCGGCGTCGGCCACGATGCCGTTCACCGCGAGCGTCTCCATGAACGTCCCGGCCGAGGCCACCGCGACGACCGGGTTGTGGGCGGCGCGCAGCACCTCGGTCTCCCGCCCGGCGACCAGCGTGGACGCCACCACCGGCACGATGTCGGCCCCGTAGAGCGCGACCAGCCGGCGGATCGGGCGGCTGAAGGTGAGCCGCGGGTCGTTCCACCGCATGTTCCGGGCCGACCGTAGTCCGGTCACGACGCCGGCGAGCACGTCGGCGAGGACGTCGAACGCGCCGGCGCCCGGCTGGAACAACTCCACGTAGACGTTGACGTCGTCGCGTCGCACGTCCTCGACGGCGACGCCCTGGGCGCGGGCGAAACCCTCCAGTGCACGGGTGGGACGGCCGTCGTCTCCGTACGCCGCGGAGATCTTCGGGCCCTTGACCGTGCGGACCCGGTCCGGCTCCCTCGGTGCGACCTCGCCCACGACGGCGATCAGGCGCCGCGGCGTCGCGAAGACCCGGATTTCGCCGTGCGCGAGCCGCGTGGCAGCGAGCCGGTCGGTCAGCAGGCGCTCGAGCTGGGCGAGCGCGGCGCGGGCCTCGGCCGGCGGCATCTCCTCCGTGCCGATCTCGAAGGCCAGTGTCTGTGGCTCGATCGCGACCCGGGCGATCGGCGCGATGACCGGCGGTTCGGGCGGGGACGAGATGCCGAGCGGGTGGCCGAGCGCGTCCCGTTTGGTGACCCACAGCCGGGCGACGTCGCCGGCCAGCCGGCGCATCCGGGCGAACTCGGCGGCCCGGTCCGCGGTCGACACCGCACCGCGGGCGTCCAGCACGTTGAACGTGTGGGAGCACTTGAGCACGTAGGTGTGCGCGGGCACCGGAAGGCCGTCGTCGATCAGCCGCTGCGCCTCGGCCGCGTAGAGCTCGAGCAGCTCCCGATTGGTCGCCACGTCGGCGTCGTCCAGGTAGTAGCGGGACATCTCGTACTCCGCCTGCCCGAACACCTCGCCGTAGCTGATCCCGGGGGAGTAGATGATGTCCTTGAAATGGCGCACGCCCTGCAGCGCCATGATGATCCGTTCGATGCCGTAGGTGATCTCCACCGACGGCGGGTCCAGGTTCAGGCCGCCGGCCTGCTGGAAGTACGTGAACTGCGTGATCTCCAGGCCATCGAGCCAGACCTCCCAGCCCAGGCCCCACGCGCCGAGCGCCGGCGAGGCCCAGTTGTCCTCGACGAACCGCACGTCGTGCGCGGCGATGTCGATCCCGAGCGCGGCGAGGCTGCCCAGATAGAGCGCCTGCGCGTCGCCCGGCTCCGGCTTGAGGACTACCTGGAGCTGGGTGTGAGTCTGGATCCGGTTCGGGTTCTCGCCGTAGCGCGAGTCGTCGGGGCGCACCGACGGCTCCACGTACACGACCCGCCAGGGCTCCGGCCCGAGCACCCGCAGGAACGTCGCCGGGTTGAGCGTCCCCGCGCCGACCTCGGTGTTCATCGGCTGGACGGTCAGGCAGCCCTGCTCCGTCCAATACGCGATCAACCGGGCGAGGGCGTCCTGCATGGTCAGCATGGGAAAGAAGTCTATGAGCCGCGGGCGTGCAAGGATTCCCTACGTGACCGCACCGCTGGACTGGTTGCGCCGGCGCGACCCGGACCTGCTGACGGTGCGTCGTTCCACTCGGGTCACGATCGTCGCCTGCCTCGGCTTCTACCTGTGCCGTTACGCCCTGGACAACCCCGACATGGCCCCGTACGCGCTGTTCGGCGCTGTGGCGCTGGGTGTGCTCGCGCAGATCCCCGGCAGCCCGGCCGAGCGGGCCCGCACCCTGCTCGCCGTGCTGCCGGTCGGATGGCTGCTGGTCACGCTCGGCACGCTGCTCTCGATCAACAACTGGGCGGCCGCCGCGGGTATGTTCGTGCTCGGCTTCCTGGTCAGCTTCGTGGGCGTGGGTGGGCCCCGGTTGGTCGGCATCGCGGCCGGCGTCCAGCTGCTGTACATCTTGCCGTGCTTCCCGCCGTACGATCCGGGGTCGCTGGGCTGGCGGCTGGCCGGTCTGACGCTGGCGGTGCTGCTGCTGGCCGCCGCCGAGCTGGTGCTGTGGCCGGACCCGACGCCGGAGCCGTACACGCGGAAGCTGGCCGCCGCGGTCTCCGCGACGGCCGGCTGCCTGGCCGCGGTCGCGGACGCCTGGTCGGGCGACCCCGCGGCGCGGGACCGGCTCGCCGCTCTGCTGCCGGA
>JBKOWB010000413.1:0-14656 GCA_046724195.1 Actinomycetota bacterium | reverse complement strand
GGTGGTAATAGTCCACGCCGACCAGATCATCCGGCACATATTGCTGCGTCACAACACCACGGGGATCGTCATGCGGGTAGCGATAGCCCTTGCCGTGACCAAGACCACGCGATCCCGGGTAGTGGGAGTCGCGCAACGCCGGCGGCACGGCACCGCCCTTGCCGGCCCGGAGGTCGGCCATAGCCGCGCCGAGCGCCATGGTGACGCTGTTGGATTTCGGAGCGGTGGCCATGTGGACCACCGCCTGGGCCAGGTTGAGCTGCGCCTCGGGCAGGCCGACGTTCTGCACGGCCTGGGCCGCAGCCGTGGCGACGAGCAGCGCCTGCGGGTCGGCCATGCCGACGTCCTCGCTCGCGAAGATCACGATGCGCCGGGCGATGAAGCGCGGGTCCTCGCCCGCGACCAGCATCCGGGCCAGCCAGTGCAGCGCGGCGTCCGGGTCGCTACCGCGCATGCTCTTGATGAACGCGCTGGTTACGTCGTAGTGCGCGTCGCCGTCCCGGTCGTAGCGGACCGCGGCGATGTCGACGGCCTTCTCCGCCATGGCCAGATCGATCTCGGTGACACCTTGGGCCGCCGCGGACGTCGCGGCCGCCTCCAGCGCGGTGAGTGCCTTGCGTACGTCACCGCCGGCAAGGCGTACCAGATGGTCTTCGGCCTGCGTGGTGAGGGTGACCGCGCCGCCCAGGCCGCGCTCGTCGGTGATCGCGCGCCGGACCAGCCCGCGGACGTCGTCCGCGTCGAGGGCATGCAGCGTGAGCAGCACGCACCGGGAGAGCAGCGGCGAGATGACCGAGAAGTACGGGTTCTCGGTGGTCGCGGCGAGCAGCGTCACCACGCGGTCCTCGACGGCCGCGAGCAGCGAGTCCTGCTGGGTCTTGCTGAACCGGTGCACCTCGTCGATGAACAGAACGGTGGGCGGGCCGCCGGCTCGACGTTCGCGACGGGCGGCGTCGATGACCGCGCGGACGTCCTTCACTCCGGCCGACAACGCGGACATGGCCACGAACCGCCGGTCCGTGGCGGCCGCGACCAGGTGCGCGATGGTGGTCTTGCCGCTGCCGGGCGGGCCCCAGAGGATCACCGACATCGGCGCTGTGCCGGTGACCAGCTGGCGCAGCGGGGCACCGGGCGCGAGCAGATGGTCCTGCCCGACGAGCTCGTCGAGGCTGGTCGGACGCATCCGCACGGGCAGCGGCGAATCGGCGGTCGGCGTGCTGAAAGCCGCGGACTCCGCACCGGCCGGGCCTGCGGTACGCACGCCGCCCGGCTGGTTCAAGGGAAAGAGCCCGTCGACCTCCATCGGCAACGACAGTACCGGCCCGCCCTCGGGTGCCCGAAATGCACCGAAGGCGGGCCGTTTGCCGGTCGCGACGGTCAGCCGCGGCCCGGGCGGCGACCGTAGAAGCGGCGGCCGCTGCCGGTGCCGGTACGCGGGCCGCTGCCGATCCCCGCCAGGTAGAGCGAGAGCAGCAGGAATCCGATCGACGCCATGGTCGGGAAGTTGAACAGGTCTGGGGCGCCGAGGTCGGTGTTGAGCAGGTCGAGCAGCAGGTAGATACCGAATACGATGGCCGCGATGATGGCGAGCATGAGTTCCTCCGAGGGACGAGAGCACTTGGCGTGCTGATACCCCGCCGACGGTCAGGTCGAAACTCCACCGTGGACGACCGTCACCGGATCGGAACCCTGAGTGCCCCGCTGCGGTCCCCGGCGCGCGATCAGATAGAGCGGAGCGGCCATGGCCAGCACGGCCGCGCCCACCAGCATGGCGGCGGTCACGCTCGCGCGCGAAGCTAGCGCGGTCAGCGCGACCAGGCCGAGCGCGCCGGCGGGCTGGCTCACCATCGAGTTCAGCGAGATCAGGCTGGCGCGGTACGGCCCCTCGACCTGCCGGTGCAACAACCCGGAGTGCACCGGGTTGGCGGCGCCGTGCACCGTGTAGCACAGCAGGTACGCCGCGATGACGCCGGCGGCCCCGGCGAACACCGCCATCCCTACGACCGTGACGCCCTGCAGGATGCGCAGCACGGCACCCGTCCAGGGCGCGCCGATGCGCCGGGCCAGCAGCGGGATCAACGCCGCTCCCAGGGCCGACGCCAGCCAGGCCGCCGAGCCGACCGGGCCCATCAGCGCTGACGCGTGCTCGGCGCTCCCGACCACCTCGGTGAGCCGTACCGGCATCAGGCCCTCGAAGCTGACCATGCCGAAGCCCCAGAACACCTCGACCGCG
The DNA here is from genome assembly GCA_046724195.1 of Actinomycetota bacterium. GTDB lineage: Bacteria > Actinomycetota > Actinomycetes > Mycobacteriales > Micromonosporaceae > Actinoplanes. Next base: position 12,423 of record JBKOWB010000413.1, on the reverse strand, counting down.
ATCAGCGCCACGATGATCCGGGAGCGGCGGAGCAGGCCGACCGCTCCGCCGATCGCCGCCGGTACGGCCCGTACCGAGGCGACCAGCGCGCCCATGCCGCGGCCCGGCCTCTCCTCGGTCATCAATGTGGCGACCGCGATGAGCGACACGAGCTGCAACGCCAGTGCCGCGAGGACCGGGATGGTCAGGGCGGAGAACCGGCCGAGCGGCCCGAGCGCGACTAGACCGCCGCCGAGCAGCGCGCCGCCCGCGATAGCCACGCCGATCACGACGCCGCTGCGGCTCAGCCCGGTCTCGATGTCCGCCTGGTCGTCGGCGGCGAGCGCGCTGTCGACGTACCAGGCTTCCAGCGGGCCGCTGTCGAGTGCCCGGTAGATGCCCTGAAGCAGGTACACGACGAAGAACAGGATGACGGAGTCGGCGAACGTCAGCACCGCGAGCGAGGCCAGGTCGACCGCGCCGGCGAGCAGTAGGACCGGCCGCCGGCCCAGCGCGTCGGACAGGCCGCCGGTGGGCAGCTCGAGAATCATGACGACGATGCCCTGGATCGCGGCGGCCGAGCCGTACTGGGCCAGCGTGAGGCCGCGCTCCAGCGGCAGCAGCACGAAGACCGGGATCATCAGGCCGACCGGCATCCAGCGGAGGCCGTGCAGCAACAGGAACCGGCGCAGGATGCGGGTGGGGGTGAGCGCGCTCATGACGGATCCACCCGGGGCAGGCCGGCGAGGTAGATCAGCACCTGGCGGGCGTCCGGCGCCGGTGCGGCGGTGGCCGACCGGCGGTGCCGCTCGATGACCAGGTCGATCTCCTTGAGCAGCTCGTCGAGCTGGCCGGGATTCAGCGAGAGGAAGTAGTCGGAAAACCCGGCGGCGTCGCGCCACGCGGCGGACTCGCCCGGTGCCGCGCGCTGCCACGCTTCGGCGCGGTCCACGAACGTGGTCAGCTGGAAGCTGCTGAGCCAGTCCGCCGCGGCGGTGGCGTCGGGATCGCCGGCGTACGCGTTGCGCTGCCAGCTGCTCACGTCGTGGGCCGCACGCCACCAGCGCTCCCGGCCACGCCCGGCGCCCTGCTCCTCGACAACCAGCCCGGCGTCGGCGAGCTGGCGCAGGTGATAGCTGGTCGCGCCGGTGTTAGTGCCCAGCGCCTCGGCCAGCCGGGTGGCGGTCGCCGGCCCGTCGAGCCGGAGCCGTCCGAGCAGCCGCGCGCGCAACGGATGGGCGAGCACGCGGATCTGTCGGGCGTCGAGGTGAACGTGCCTCAGTTCGTCGGCCATACTTCCATAATAGTTATGCACAGAAGTTATGCAAGACTTCTGTGGATAGGAAGCGCTGTCACTGGAGCGCGTTGACCGCCTTCGCGACCACCAACGCCGCCGTCACCAGCGAGATCAGCGACTGCAGCAGCATCACGAACTTCACCCACCGCGACAGCGGCAGCGTGTCCGTGGGACTGAACGCGGTCGAGTTTGTGAACGCCAGGTAGAGGTAGTCGAGGTACTGCGGCTCCCAGTCCGGTGTCGCCATGCTGGGCGCCGTCATCTGCGGGAACAGCAGATCGGGGAACTTGTGACTGCCGAGTGCCCGTTCGAGCGGACCGCCGCGGTCGAACTCCCAGTACCAGACGGAGAACGTCAGCACGTTGATCACCCACACGTCGAGGCCGCTGGCGAGCAGCTGCGCCGCACTACCGACGTTCTGACCCGTCGTGATGTCGACGACGAGCACACCGACCGACCACGCGTTCCCGATGCTCGCGATGATGATGAGCGACAGACCGAGCCGGCGCAGCGGCGGCCTGCTGCGCTCCATCCGCCCGGGGTTCGCCGCGATCAGGATCGCGATGATCGCCACCTCGACGACCGGGAGAACCCAGCGCGGCCCGGCGGAGAACCGCTCTGGCAGCAACAGCTGCAACCCGATCATGACGACGATCGCCAGCGCGGACGGCCAACGCTGCTCGCCATGGGTGTGCCGGCGCCACGCCGGCGCGGCGACCGCCCGCCCGGCCAGCTCCTCCAGCCGGGTCAGCCGCTCGGACACGTGCTCGGCGGGCTCGTTCTCCACGGAACCATCATCGCCGCCCCGCCCGGCCCAAGGTCGAGGACGCCGCGTGTGTCCCTGCCCCTGGGCTCAAGAAGCAGGCGATCGCGATCACCGAGACCGTTACTGACTGCGCCGGGCCGTTGGCGTTCTAGTTGGAATGCTCCACCGGGGCGGCGGTGCCGGTGGTGCCGGGAGAATGTGTACCGGCCTTCGGCTTGGCGTCGATACCGGCTTCCCGGCGCTGCTGCGGCGTGATCGGCGTGGGTGCGCCGGTCAGCGGGTCTAGGCCGCCGCCGGTCTTCGGGAACGCGATCACCTCGCGGATCGAGTCGTGGCCGGCGAGCAGCATGCAGGTGCGGTCCCAGCCGAGCGCGATGCCGGCGTGTGGCGGCGGGCCGTATTTGAACGCCTCGAGCAGGAAGCCGAACTTGTCCTCGGCCTCCTCGGGCGAGATGCCGAGCACGTCGAAGACGCGCCGCTGTACGTCGGCGCGGTGGATACGGACCGAGCCGCCGCCGATCTCGTTGCCGTTGACGACGATGTCGTACGCGTACGCGAGTGCCTGGTCCGGCGCCTCCTCGAAGCGGTCCATCCACTCCGCGTTCGGCGACGTGAACGGGTGGTGCACTGCGGTCCAGCCGCCCGCCCTGCCAGTCTCCTCATCGGAAGCCGGCTCGAACATCGGCGCGTCCACCACCCAGCAGAACGCCCACGACGACTCGTCGACCAGGCCGGCCCGGTTGGCGATCTCGATGCGGGCGGCGCCCAGCAGCTCCTGCGCCTCGCGCCGCTCGTTGGCGGCCGCGAAGAAGATGGCGTCACCCGGCTTGGCGCCGACGACGTCGCCGATCCCTGACAGGTGCGCGACAGACAGGTTCTTCGCGACCGGACCGCGCGGTTCGCCGGTCTCCGCGTCCAGCAGCACGTACGCCAGGCCCCGCGCGCCGCGTGCCTTGGCCCACTCCTGCCAGCCGTCCAGCTCCTTGCGGGTCTGCGACGCCCCGCCGGGCATCACGACCGCACCCACGTAGCCACCGGCGTCGATCGCGTTGGCGAACACCCGGAACTCGGTGCCACGCAGGTAGTCGGTGAGTTCGGCGAGCTCCACCCCGTACCGGAGATCGGGCTTGTCGGAACCGTAGCGCGACATCGCGTCGTGCCAGGTGATGCGCGGAATCGGGGTCTGCACCGTCACGCCGGCGAGCTCGCCCCAGAGCTTGCGCACGATCTCCTCGCCGAGTTCCATGATGTCGTCCTGGGTCACGAACGACATCTCGATGTCCAGCTGGGTGAACTCGGGCTGCCGGTCGGCCCGGAAGCCCTCGTCCCGGTAGCAGCGCGCGATCTGGTAGTAGCGCTCCATGCCGGCCACCATGAGCAGCTGCTTGAAGAGCTGCGGCGACTGCGGCAGGGCGTACCAGGTACCGGGTTGCAGCCGCACCGGGACCAGGAAGTCGCGGGCGCCCTCGGGGGTCGAGCGGGTCAGCGTCGGCGTCTCGATCTCGTGGAAGTCGCGGGCGTGCAGCACCTCGCGGGCGATCTGGTTGGCCCGGCTGCGCAGCTTGAGCGCGTTGGCCGGCCCGGTGCGCCGCAGGTCGAGGTAGCGGTACTTGAGCCGCAGGTCGTCGCCAGCCTCGATGTTGTCGTCGACGGGAAGCGGGAGCGGCGCCGCCTCGGACAGCACCGTCAGATCGCTGGCCACGACTTCGACATCGCCGGTGGCCAGGTCCGGGTTCTCGTTGCCCTCCGGACGCCGGGTGACTTCCCCGATGACCAGCACGCAGTACTCGTTGCGCAGCGCGTGCGCGTCCTCCTCACGGAACACCACCTGGACCACGCCGGACGCGTCGCGCAGGTCGACGAAGATGACGCCACCGTGGTCGCGCCGGCGGGCGACCCAGCCGGCGAGCGTCACCGTCGTGCCGGCGTCGCTCGCGCGGAGCGTGCCGGCGTCATGGGTACGGATCACGGAAACGTCTCTCCTCATCAGGGTTCATGGGGGCGCTCGACATTCTGTCAGGGCAACCCCGCGGCCCACTCGCCAGGAGTGGGCCTCCTCCGACGGTACGTCGTTGTCCGGGGAGGCCGGCACTGCACCGTCCGGCGGCCCGGCGGAATCCGGCGGCCCGGCACCGTCCGGCGGCCCGGCACCGTCCGGCGGCCCGGCACCGTCCGGAGGCCCGGCAGTGTCCGGCGGCCTGGTGGCGTCCGGCGGCCCCGGCGCGTACAGCGGCGTCGCCCGATCTGGTGACGCCGCGCCGGCCGGCGTTGTGCGAGGCTGGCGCGCATGACCACACCGGACTGGGAGCGGCAGATCGCCGATGCGTGGGCGTCGATCGACGAGCGGGACGAGGCCGAGTTCCTCGCGCTCGTGGAGAAGCTCGTCGAGGAGCTGCCGCCCGGCGACCCGGTCGGCCTGTTCGAGCGGGCCGCGTCACTGGACTCTACCGGGCACTCCGATCTCGCCGTGCCCCTATACGAGCAGGCTCTCGCGGGCGGCCTGGCGGGCGAGCGGCGCCGGCGCGCGGTCATCCAGATGGCAAGCTCGCTGCGCAACCTCGGCCGCTCGCACGAGAGCGTCGCGTTGCTCAGTGCGGAGGCGGCGAGGACCTCGGACCACCTCGACGACGCGGTGAAGACCGTACTCGCGCTGGCGTTGACCGACGTCGGCCGCGAGCGCGAAGCGGTGTCGATCGCGGTCGCGGCGCTGGCCGCGCACCTGCCGCGATACCAGCGGTCGATGGCCAACTACGCCCGGCTACTTGTCGAGCCGGACCCGGATGCCAACGCCGAGCCCGACCCGGATGCCAACGTCGAGCCGGACCCGGATGCCAGCCCGGCGAGCGACGTCAGGTCGTAGCGCCAGTCGTTGCAGCGGATCGGGTTGCCCTTCGGGTACTCGAAGTCGCTCTCGCCGAGCAGTTCGAAGCCGGCCTTGCGGCAGACCGCGTTGGACGGCGCATTGTCCACCCTCGGGTACGCGTGTGCCCAATGGTGGCGGCGCTCGGCGGCGGCCAGGCCGACCGCGGCCACGGTGGCGGCGACCGCGAGGCCGCGCCCCTGATAGCCGGGCAGCACCTTCCAGCCCATCTCGTAGACGGTCTCCCCGCGCCATTCCTTCTCCCAGTAGCCCACCGAGCCGGCCGGCTCGGCCTCGCCCGGGAGCATGACGAGGAACATCCGCCCCTTGCCGGTCGCCGCGTTGTCCAGGATGCGCGCGTGCCGGTCGAGGATCGCCGCGTCCGGCTCGGGACCGCCCAGATACACGGTCATCTCGGGGGTGTTGGCACGCCGATCCAGCTCCAGGCCGCGATCGTCCCAGGGCTCGAGGCGCAGATCCGTCTTAGCTGCCATGTAGCACATGCTGCCGCGCGGGTACGACAATCTCGCGCGCGGACGCTCTCATAAGCGCATCGCTATCCGGAACCAGGGCGAGGAGGACGCCGGCCAGGGCCGCGAACGCGGTGACCGCGAACGCCCATCGGAAGCCGTTGGACGCCCTCAGGCAGCGCGCCTGAGATCGCCGGTCAGAAGTAGGTGTGCAGCACGTCGACCACCCGGTGTTCGTCGTCGACCACCGGGATGTGGCGCCACTTGTCGAACGCCGTACAGGGATGGGAGATCCCGAAGCGCAGGAGGTCGCCCACCTCGACCTCGACGTCCACCTCGACCTCGACGTACGTGTGCTGGTCGTTGAGCTTCGTCACGGTCAGGCCGCTGATCGCCTGCAGCACACCGCCGCGCCGGACGTCGAATATGACCGGCAGCCCCTCGTCGAACGGCGCGTCCCGCTTGCCCATCCCGACGATTGCCAGGCCCGGCTCCGGCGTCGAGATCACCTGTGCCCACAGGTCCAGCGCCGCGGTCAGCGGCCCCTCCTGCGGGATCCGGTGGAACGGCGTCTTCTCCCGGTAGTACCCGTCGTCGTGCGTGACGGACGCGCCGCTGCGCAGGATCACCCGACCCAGGTCGCCCGGCACCAGCTTTGCGGCGACCCGGTCGAACCACACGCTTCCGCCGGCCGACACCAGCGGCGGGTCGGGAAGTAGACCGGCGGCCGAAAGCGACTTCACGCCATCGGCGATGTGGTCGAGGAAGCCGTCGACCGCGGCCTGATCCTCGAGCTGTCCCTCATACCCGGTGACCCCGACGAGCTCGAGCCGTTCGACGGCGGCGGCCGATCGCGCCACGATCTCAAGATCATTGAGCGTACGGCTACCGGTGCGCCCGCCGAGATGGCCGAGCTCGACGAACACCCGCAGGAGGCCCTGTGTCCGGTCGAGGGCCGACGCGGCCGCCTCGACGCCGGCGATCGAGTCGACCTGGAAGTAGACCTCCCAGCCGCGCGTGCCCTCCTCGGCGAGCCAGCGCAGAGCGGTCGGGTCGAGAACCTCGTTGGCGATGAACACCCGCGGAACGCCGAGGCGGCGCAGGACGAGCGCCTGATTCGGGGTCGCGACGGTCATCCCCCATGCGCCGGCATCGAGCTGGGCCGCGATCAGGCCCGGCGCCATCGTCGTCTTGGCGTGCGGCGCGTAATCCAGGCCGTGCCGGGCGCAGTACGCCGCGATCGTGGCGATATTCGCCTCGGCCGCCGACCGGCGCAGCGTCAGCAGCGGCCACGTGAACCCGCCGTCGAAGAGCCCCGGCCGCGCTGCGGCGCTCCACGTCCCGTCCGGTACCCAGAATCCCTTGGCACGCCAGTCGACGGGCTCGTCGGGAATGTCGATCGTCACAGTCTCCTCCCGCCTTGACCACCGGAACCCAGGTCGCGCACGCTGTGCAAGCTACTACGAACCCCGAGAGTCCGGAGGCCGTCCGACGTGCCCGAGCCGTACGACCTGCTGTTCGTCGGCGGCGACGTCATCGACGTGGGCGGCGACCAGGTCGGCCGGCTCGACGTGGCGGTCCATGACGGCCGGATCGCGGCCGTGGCGCCGACCCTGCCCCGCGTCGCCCGGCAGATCGTGGACGTCGGCGGCCGGCTGGTCACGCCCGGGCTGATCGACCTGCACACGCACGTCTACCCGGGCGCCGGCTATTGGGGCATCGATCCCGATCCCATCGCCTGGTACACGGGCGTCACCACCTGGGTCGACGCCGGCTCGGCCGGGGCGTACACGATCGGCGGGTTGCGGGCCTCGTCGGCCGGCCGCCAGGTCCGGGTGCCGGTGCTGCTCAACATCGCCGGCCAGGGTCTCGCGGCGCGTACCGGCGAGGGCCGCGACCTCGCCAATTGCGACGTCGACCTCGCCGTGGACGCCGTCCGGCGCAACCGCGACACGGTCCGCGGGATCAAGGTGCGCATCGACGCCGAGACCACCGGCGACAACGGCGTCGAGCCGCTGCGCCGCGGCCTGTCCGTCGCCGCCGCCTGCGGCCTCCCGGTCATGGTCCACATCGGCACCGCCCCGCCGCCGCTCGCCGACGTCTTGGACCTGGTGCGGCCGGGCGACATCGTCACGCACTGCGCGAGCGGGATCGCCAGCCCGCTCGGTCCCGTGGTGCGGGACGCCCACGACCGCGGAGTGCTGTTCGACATCGGCCACGGCTCCGGCGGGTTCGCGTTCGACGTACTGGAAAAGCAGCTCGCGGCCGGGCTGCCGCCGCACACGGTCTCGACCGACCTGCACGCCCGGTCGTTGTACGGCCCGGCGTTCGACCTGCCCACGACCATGGCCAAGCTGCTCGCGGCCGGCATATCCCTGCCCGACGTGGTCGCGGCGGCGACTACGCGCCCGGCCCGGGCGCTCGGGCTGGCCGCCGGCACGCTGGTGCCCGGAGCGGCCGCCGACCTGGCCGTGTTCGCGGTCGAGCCGGGACCGTTCGAGGTGGTGGACGCCCACCGCCAGACCCGGCGGGCGCCGCTGCGGCTGGTCAATGAGGCCACCTACATCGCCGGCCGGAGGCTGGAGCCTCGGCTGCCGGCGCCGCCCCCGCCCTGGATCCCGCTCACCGACGCACAGCGGGCCGCGCTGGACCGCCGTGAACGCCAGGTGCGCGCGCTGCTCGGCGCGCCGCTCGTGGGCGTCGACGGACTCGCCGAGCAATTTCCGCGGCCCTCGTCCGCATGAGTCACCCGACCAAGGAGTCAACAATGCCCAAGCGCGCCGTTTCCACCGACCAGGCCACACCCCCCGGCGGCCCGTACTCCCAGGCCGTCGTCGCCGGCGACACCGTCTACCTGGCCGGGGCGATCCCGGCGCTGCCCGACGGCACCCGGGTCACCGGCAGCTTCGCCGAGCAGGCGCACGCCGCGTTCCGCAACCTTGCCGCGGCCGCGGCGGCCGCCGGGGGCAGCCTGGAGCAGGCCGTGCGCGTCGGGGTCTATCTGCGCGATTTCGGTGACTTCGCCGAAATGAACGAGATCTTCGCCCAGTACCTGACCGGCGACCACCCGCCGGTGCGTACGACGATCCCGGTCGCTCTGGAAGGCATGGCCATCGAGGTCGACGCGGTGCTCTACCTCGGCTGACCGGCGCCGGTCCGGGTTGATCAGGTGGCCGGGGCCGTACATCGCGGGTAACACGCCGGAAACGTCGAGCTGCGAACATGCGCTTGGCAGTCACGGGAGGTCCGTTTGTTCCTCAGCCAGCACGAGCAGGAACGCCTGCTCATCCACGTCGCGGCCGACGTCGCCCGGCGCCGGCGGGAGCGCGGACTGCGGCTCAACTACCCCGAGGCGACCGCGATCATCACGGCCTTCCTGCTCGAGGGCGCCCGCGACGGACGGGCGGTGGCTGACCTCATGGACGCCGGCCGCCGCGTGCTGACCCGCGAGGACGTGCTGGACGGCGTGCCCGAGATGCTGGTCGAGGTGCAGGTGGAGGCGACCTTCCCGGACGGCACGAAGCTGGTCACCGTATCCGGGCCGATAGCGTGACCGGGCGCGTGAGGGATCCGCGCTCGGCCTGGCGGCGCGAGGGCGCGCCGTGACCGGCCCGATCATTCCGGGTGAGGTCATCCCGGGCGACGGCGAGATCACCATCAACGCGGGACGGCCCGTGTTGAGACTGACCGTCCGCAACACCGGCAACCGGCCAGTGCGGGTGGGCTCGCACTACCATTTCGCCGAATCCAACGCCGCCCTGGATTTCGACCGTGGCGCCGCCTGGGGCCATCGCCTCGCGGTTCCGGCCGGGACGTCGGTGCGCTTCGAGCCCGGCATGCCGCGCGACGTGGAGCTCGTACCCTTGGCCGGTCGCCGGGTCGTGACCGGCCTGCGCGGCCTCTCCGGAGGCCCGCTGGACGCGACGACGCAGCTTCCGCTGCCCGACCCGTCGGACATCGAACCCGCGGGGTCGCTGGACGAAGATCTCGCCGGCGTTCTTCCGGAGCGCGGAAGCCCGCGGTGACCAGCCTCGATCGCCGGCACTACGCCGCCCTGTACGGCCCCACCGTGGGCGACCGGATCCGGCTCGCCGACACCAACCTGCTCATCGAGGTCGAGCAGGACCGCAGCGCCGGACCGCTGCCGGGCGACGAAGTGGTGTTCGGCGGCGGCAAGGTGATCCGCGAGTCGATGGGCCAGTCCCGCGCGACCCGCGGCGACGGCACGCCGGACACGGTGATCACGGGCGCGGTCGTCCTCGATCACTGGGGCATCGTCAAGGCCGACATCGGCATCCGGGACGGCCGGATCGGCGCGCTCGGCAAGGCGGGCAACCCCGACACCATGGACGGCGTGCATCCCGACCTGGTCATCGGGCCGGGTACGGAGATCATCGCCGGCAACGGCAAGATCCTCACGGCCGGCGCGATCGACTGCCACGTACACCTGATCAGCCCTACGATCCTGGACACGGCACTGGCCGCCGGCATCACCACGATCATCGGCGGGGGCACCGGACCGGCCGAGGGCAGCAAGGCCACCGCCGTCACGCCGAACTCCTGGCACCTTGCCCGCATGCTCGAGGCGCTGGACACCTGGCCGGTCAACGTGCTGCTGCTCGGCAAGGGCAACACGATGTCCGAAGAGTCCATGTGGGAGCAACTGCGCGGCGGCGCGGGCGGTTTCAAGCTGCACGAGGACTGGGGTACGACGCCGGCGGTCATCGAAGCCTGCCTCAGGGTCGCCGACGCGTCCGGCGTGCAGGTCGCGATCCACACCGACACGCTGAACGAGGCCGGATTCGTAGCGGAGACGCTGCGGGCGATCGCGGGCCGGTCGATCCACGCGTACCACACGGAGGGCGCCGGTGGCGGGCACGCGCCCGACATCATCGCGGTCGCCTCGTACCCGAACGTGCTGCCCTCCAACCCGACGCGGCCGTACACCCGCAACGCGCTCAGCGAGCACCTGGAGGATCTCGCGTTCGCCGAGAGCCGCATCCGCCCGTCCACCATGGCCGCCGGGGATCTGCTGCACGACCTCGGCGCGATCTCGATGACCGGGTCCGACTCACAGGCCATGGGCCGCGTCGGCGAGGTGGTCATCCGGACCTGGCAGACCGCGCACGTCATGAAGGCGCGCCGCGGCCCGCTGCCCGGCGACGGTGCCGCGGACAACCTGCGGGCCCGGCGCTACGTCGCGAAGTACACGATCTGCCCAGCCGTCACCCATGGCATGGCCGGTCAGATCGGCTCCGTCGAGCCCGGGAAGCTCGCCGACCTCGTACTCTGGGACCCCGCGTTCTTCGGGGTACGTCCCGCTCTGGTGATCAAGGGCGGCATGATCGCGTACGCCGAGATGGGCGACGCCAACGCATCCATACCAACCCCGCAGCCGGTGCTGCCCCGCCCGATGTTCGGCGCCTGCGGCGTGGTGCCAGCGCAGACGTCGCTGGCGTTCGTCGCGCCCGCGGCGATCGACGCCATGGTCAGCGACCGGATCGGCTGCAAGCGGACGTTCGCACCGGTCGACAACACCCGGTCCGTCGGCAAGGCGGACATGCCGCTGAACGATGCGCTGCCGAGCATCGAGGTGGATCTGGATACCTTCGTCGTCCGTGTCGACGGGGAGGCCGTGGAACCTTCGCCGGCCGCCGAGCTGCCGATGGCGCAGCGTTACTTCCTCTTCTGATACGAGGCCCGCGGCGGCGGTCGCGGCGTCAACGCTCAGCTGGCAAAGTGTGGGCGCCGGGGCTCGGCCATCGCGTCGCTCAGCTCCGCCCGGACCCATGCCATCCGGCGTACTGCGGACTCCGGGTGGTCGCCGAACTCGGCAGCTAACGCCGCGGCACACCCGTCACTGCCGTAGCGAAGGATCATCGCAGTCACGGCCTCTTCGATCGCTCCGCGGCTCGGGTGCTCGGACGGCTGCAGGTACGAAACGAACAGTGCCTCCGCCGCCAGGTCCTGAACGGTGCTGATCATGTCGAACTCCCGATGTACGACGACGTGCTCTGTGATCCAGCCAACGTCCGCGCCAGTGCTCAAGAGAACCTCGCCGGGTGCGACCCGGTTGCACTTTCATCTTCCTCGCGCGCGTCAAGCCGTTTCGCAGGCACGCCGAAGGCTCTCGCCAGAAACGGCGTGGCGAACCAGGAATCCGTCCCGTGTCGGGGCGTTGCCGTGGCGGCCGTCCTGCCGTGCGGATCGCGCCGGCAGGTATTCGCCGACCTCAGGGCAACCCGGACGCGGCGATCGGCCGGCGGACCGCTAACTGGGTGCGGCCCGCTGGCCGATCTTCGCACTCAGGTGCCGAGCGGTGGTGGTGGTGATAGTGGTGGACCCCCCGTGTCCACGGGGTCGGCGTCAGTCGGCGCCATCGTCGGCGGCGTCGGACTGGTCGTCGGAAGGGTCGTCGTCGGAGGGGCCGTCGGAGTGGTGGTCGGCGGAGGGGTGGGCGCGATCGTATCCGGCTGGGTCGTCGTCGGCGTCGTCGCCGGTGTCGTGGCCGGCCCGGTCGTGCTGGTCGGTCCGGTCGGCGGCTTGGTAGTCGGCGTGACGTGGGCGATGCCGTTGGCGTCGATCGTGACCCCCGGGGCAGGGGTGGACGTCGTCGGGATCGGGCCGAGGCGCACGGTGCCGTTCGAGAGGTGCTCGACCGGCCGGGACGGCGTGTTTGGCTTGCCGGACACGAACGTCTCGCACGTCTTCCCGTTGAGCTTGAACGCGAGCGGCGCGGCGTTGCTGGCCGCATACCTGCCGTTGACTGTTAGGGTCGTCGCCTTCTGCGGGCTGAGGGTGTCGGCCGAGGTGACCGTCACCTCCTTGCCCTGCTGGTCGAGCCGGACGTTCGGCGCGGTGATGGGCACGTCCTTGGCGTCGGCCACGTTGCCGGAGACGACCTGGTCGCCGTTCATGAGGAACCAGAGGTTCCAGTTCTTGATCGCAGCCTCGTCGCGATTCGCGACCGTGACCTGCGCCTTGAACCGGCCTCCCTGGTCCTCCCAGACCGCGTAGCTGACGACGCACTTGCCTTCCGCCGCCAGGACGG
>JBKOWB010000118.1:0-3289 GCA_046724195.1 Actinomycetota bacterium | reverse complement strand
CTACGGGCGCGCTCGACCGGTACCGAGTGGGGCGGTAGGCGTGCCCTCGCGACGCCCCGACTCGCGCTCGACCGGTAGCGAGCGGGGCGGTAGGCGTGCCCTCGCGACGCCCCGACTCGCGCTCGACCGGTAGCGAGCGGGGCGGTAGGCGTGCCCTGGCGACGCCCCGGCTCGCGCTCGACCGGTCGCGAGTTGGGGGCTGTGGGCGTGCCCTGGCGACGCCCCGGCTCGCGCGCTACTGCCCGTATCGCTCCTCATGCGCCTGGCGCGACCCGCACACCGAGGCCCGGCTACACGAGCACCGCGATCCGTCGGCGTCCATGCGGACGACCACCGAGTCCTTCGGGACGCTGTGGGCGACGACGCGGCCGCCTCCTTCGGGCGTGCTGACGCGGGAGCCAATCGGGGGCGCCGACTCCTGGAACTTCTGGTACAGCGGATGCTCGTACTTCAGGCAGCACATCAGCCGGCCGCACGCGCCGGAGATGCGCAGCGGGTTGAGCGGCAGATCCTGGTCCTTAGCCATCCGGATGGTCACCGGCTCGAAGTCGGTGAGGAACGTCGCGCAGCACAGGTCGCGACCGCACGAGCCGATGCCGCCCTGCACGCGCGCCGAGTCACGGGCGGAGAGCTGCCGCAGCTCGACCCGGCAGCGCAGCGTGGCGCCAAGGTCGCGAACCAGCGAGCGGAAGTCGACACGGTGCGGTGCGGTGAAATAGATCGTGGTGCGGCCACCACCGCTGCCGGCCTGCTCGAGGACGTGGTCCACGGCGACGACCTTCATCGGTAGCTCATGCGCTTTGATCAGCTTCTTGGCCGCGACCTTGGCCTCCGCCTTGCGCTTGCGCAGCAGTTCGTCGCGGCGCAGGTCGCGGTCGTCCGCGAGGCCCGCAACCTTGGGGAAGCCGCTCGTGTCCTCGCCGACCCACTGAGCCGACCAGACGCACTCCGCCACCTCGGGGCCGTCGTCGGTGGGCACCAGCACGCGGTCGCCCACCGCGGGCGTGAACTCGCCCGGGTCGAGGTAGTAGAGCCGGCCATACCGGTTGAAGCTGACCGCGCACAGCATGCCCATGCGGCCTACCCTACGGCGCTCCAGCCTCGCGGGTTGCGGCCAGGTAACGACACCGCGGCCCGCCGCACTAAATACCCGATTTAAAACTACCTGCCTAGGTTGTGTATTGATGCCGCGCAAACGCCGTTCACTGCGGCACCTGTCTCGGGAGGAACCGCCATGACGCCCCGCCAGACCCGAGCGGATGGTGGAGTCAAGGGCGCGGCCACGCCCGTCCGGCGTTCGGGGGTCGACCTACGGATTGATCGACTTCTCCGCTCGTGCGGTCCTGCGTCGACCGAGCGGCCGAATCCGGGCCGCTCCCGGCGACAACACGTGGTGCCGGAGCGTTGAGTGTTGCGTAGGCCTGCTGGGGGTGCAGGAGGTCGCGGCGTCGCATTCGGAACCGGTTGTCCGGGCGCGGCGCCGCTGCCGCGTCCAGCTTCCAGAACGGCGCATCCTCGACCGCGTAACACCCGCGAAATTCAGGCGTGCACCGACGTGGCCAACTCCGCGGAGCCGTGCAGCAGGTCCGCCGCCAGCTCGTAGCTGTCGGCCACAACGCGGAGGATTCGCTCGGCCACGTCCGCGGCGGCGATAACGTCTCCGCTCGCCGCCGGGTCGATCGTCGAAGCCGCGGAAAGCGATACGGCCTCCGTGGAGCTCAAGACCTCGGCGAGCGTACGGGCGAGGTCGGCGCGGGTCTGGACCATCCACTCGGCCAGGGCGTCCGCGAGATCCGCTGTGGCCTCGAGCCGCTCGTCGAGGCTTTCCAGGCCACCGCTCAAGTGGTCGGCGGCGCGCCGGCGGGCCGCGTCGTACGCGTCGGCCGCCTCGCCGGTCCACGTTCCGGGCGGAGGCAGCGACTCGGCGATCCCGGCGTAGGCGTGAGCGTCCGCGCGCAGCTCCGGCGAGGCCTCGGCGAGGTCACCCGCGCGGAGCGTGGCGACCGCACGGGCGGTATCGCCCGGGAGCAGCCGGACTCGGCGCATCTGCGTCCATACCTCATGGTCGGGTGGCGCGCCAACGCCCGAGAGCAGCTCATCGACGCGCCGCAGCAGCGGGCCGGCGGTCGGCAGGATCTGGTCGAGCGAGTCCATCACGCCTCCCGCTCGACGCGGTGCGCAACCGCGGCGTCGGCCTCGGCGTACTTCTGTTCCGTCGTGCGCAGCGATCCTGCGAGTTCGGACAGGCGGGCGGCCGCGTCGGCCGCCTCGCGGGCTCGGGCGTCGAGCACGGCCTGCCAATGTGCGTGGAGCTGCCGGCCGAGGCGCCCGGGCACGCCAGCGTCATCGGCGCCGAACGCACCGGCGGGTGGGCCCAGAGCTGGCACGGATCGGTCCACCGTGGTCAGTGCATCGACGGCGGTCTCGAGCCGCTCGGCGAGCTGGTCCATGATCAGCGCTCCCCCAGCGTGCGGAACGCGCCGAAGACCTCATCGTGAAGCTTCTCCCGCGCCCAACGCGCGGCCTCGGTCGCGTTGGTGACCACGGCCTGGACCTCCCGGGCCAATTCTGCGGCGCTGCGGTTCTGCAGGCTGCCCCTGATTCGTACGTCCGTGATGTCACCGGCCGCCGTCACCAGGACCTCGACCGTGTCGTCGGGAGAATGCACCGACACGACGTGGGCCGCAACGGCCTTGTCGAACTCGGCTCGCAGCGCGTCGACGCGGCGGTAGCGCTCGATCGCCTCATCGATCCACGCCTCGTCGATCTCGCGGGCCATCCGCAGTCTCCTTACCGGGCGTACCGCCGCCGTTGCGTTACGGCACCGAACCGTACCCGGTCGCGGGATTCCGCGCAGCCCCCAAAAACGGGAAATTTCAGCCTCGCCAGAGGCTGAGCATCATGGCCTCGACGGCGATCCGGGGCTTCACGTTCAGATCGATGGCGTCGCGGCAGGCCAGCACGGCCTCGAGCCGGCGCAACACGCTCTCCGGCGTCCACCGGTCGGCGGCCGCCGATGACAGTCCCGCGGTGTCGGTGTGCACTACCGGGACCGGTGCGCGCAGCGCGGTGATCAGCACGTCGCGGTAGAAGCCGGCGAGGTCGACGAGCGCGCGGTCGAGTGCGTCACGTTGCGACCGGGTGGCGCGCGATCTCTGCCGGCGTTCCAGGTCTTTGAGCTGGCCGGCCGCGCCGCGCATCGCGCCGGCGGCGCCTCGGCCGGTGCCGCCGGCGCCAAGCGCCTGCTCGAGCGCCGCGCGCTCCGCGGCGTCGCTATCCAGTACGGCCG
>JBKOWB010000072.1:0-3448 GCA_046724195.1 Actinomycetota bacterium | reverse complement strand
GCGCTGGATGCGCCGCGCCGGGGTGGCGAGCGCGGTCCGCGACGAGCCGGCCGGGCGCGACCTGCTCGCCCTGCGCGCGCTGGCGAGCCGGCCGCTGAACCAGCTGACCAAACTGGGCCCGGACATCGCCCAGTCCTGGCGCAATGGCGACGCGGCCGCGGTGGACGCGCTCGCCGCGCTGGAACTTAGGGATCTCGGGTTGAGACCGACCGGTCGCCGGCGTTGACCACGCCGTCGGGCGAGCCGGGATGGACCCGGCCCGTCGCGGACTCCTCGTTCTCTTCCTCGAGGTCCTCGTCGATCCAGTGATGCCGGAACCACGGGACCACGGCCCAGAACGTCAGGAACCAGCCGCCCGCGATGACGGTCAGGATGGCCGTGGCCCAGACGTTGAACAAGTAGTCGGTGATCAGCAAGACGCTCGCGACCATAGCGATCAGCACGAACGCGACGCCGCCGGTGGCCATCCGGTGGGCGTACCGGACCAGCTCCGGCTTGCGACCTTGCCGGAACAGCGCGCGGTGGAACGTGACCGGCGCGATGATCATGGCCGTGGCGAACGCGGCCGACATCAGCGCGACGATGTAGACATCCCGCTGGAACTGCGTGGTCTTCGGGAATCCGCTGCTGAACGGAAGCGTCAGCAGGAAGGCGAACAGGATCTGCACGCCGGTCTGCGCGACGCGCAGTTCCTGCAACAGGTCCGAGAAGTTGCGGTCCCAGCGCTTCTTCTCGG
The DNA here is from genome assembly GCA_046724195.1 of Actinomycetota bacterium. GTDB lineage: Bacteria > Actinomycetota > Actinomycetes > Mycobacteriales > Micromonosporaceae > Actinoplanes. The sequence continues at coordinate 2,712 of JBKOWB010000072.1, read as the reverse complement.
ATTCGTTCTCGATCCGCGGCATCTCGGCGGCCATAGCCAGGAGAGTTTACCGCGAAGGGCAAGATCAAACGCCGATCCGGCGTAGCGCCGCGTCGGCGAGTGCCGACGGCGCCTCCTCCGGAATCCAGTGCCCGATCCCCCTCATCGCCACCAACTCGTAGTCCGCCTCGACCCAGTCGGCCGTACGCAACGTCGCGGTCAGGCCGACGACCGGGTCCTTGTCGCTCCACACGAACGTGGTCGGTACGGTGATCAACCCGACCCCGGCCATCTGGCTACCGGACAGCGCGCGGTACCAGTTCAGCGCGCCGGTCAACCGGCCCGGCTCGCGCATCGCCTCGGCGTACCGCTGGGCACGGTCGCCGATCGGCCGCATCATCGCGCGCAGGAGCGCGCCGCGGCCGGTGAGCAGCAGCCGCTCCGCCACCGGCGACCGGAACACCGCCATGTACGCGAATCGCGCCCGCTGCGCCGGCCGGCTGCGCAGCGCCAGACGCAGCGCCCGCGGATGGGGCACCGACACCGCGGTCAGCGTCCGGACCCGGGCCGGATGCCGCGCCGCCAGCATCCATCCGATGTGCGCGCCCCAGTCGTGGCCGATGACGTGCGCGGCCTGGACGCCGAGCGCGTCCAGCACCGCGACCGCATCCGCGACCGGTTCGGCGAGCCGGTATTCGCCGACCGCGGCCGGGCGGGCACCCGGCGAGTAGCCGCGCTGGTCCAGCGCGTACGTCCGCAGCCCGGCCTCGTGCAGCCGCGGCGCGACCAGGTCGAACTCGCGATGGTCCTGCGGGAACCCGTGCAGCAGGAGCACGGCCGGGCCGTCCGCCGGGCCACCCTCGTACACGTCGAAGGTCAATCCGCGTGCCTCGATCCGCATGCGATGCCTCCATGGCTTTCCGGTACGGCCGTACGGTGTTAGCGTCATCAAAACACAAGCAATCCGACAGGGGAGCGCACAGCGCTGAGAGTGCGGGTGACACCGCAGACCCTCGAACCTGATCTGGGTAATGCCAGCGCAGGGAGCTCGGTCTTCTCAAGCAGCGCCGCACCCCGGACACCGTCGTCCGGGCTGCGGCGTGCGTCCCCTCCCGGTAAGAGCTGGGAGGCACACATGAACACCTACCGCTGGCGCACGATAGACATCGTGATCGCCTCGATCATCGCCGTCGCGTTCGGCGTGATCTTCTGGGCCTGGAACCTCCTCTGGAGCGCGACCCAGGGCGCGTTCCTCTTCTTCCCGCCGGCGCAGACCCTGCTCTATGGGGTCTGGCTGATGCCCGCGGTGCTGAGCGGGCTGATCATCCGGAAGCCGGGCGCGTCGCTCTACACCGAGACGCTGGCCGCGCTCATCTCGGCGCTGCTCGGCAACCAATGGGGCGCCACCGTCATCCCGCAGGGTCTGGTGCAGGGCCTCGGCGCCGAGCTCGCGTTCGCGGCGCTGCGCTACCGGTCGTTCCACCTGCCCGCGGCACTGTTAGCTGGTGCGCTCACCGGCCTGTCCGCGGCGGTGTTCGACTTCTTCGTCTGGAACGGCGCCTACGCACTCTGGAGCTACCGCATCCCGTACGCGCTGCTCACGATCGTGAGCTCCACGATCATCGCCGGCGCCGGCAGCTGGGCGCTGGTCCGCGCGCTGGTACCCACGGGAGTGCTGGACCGCTTCGGGGCGGCCCGCGACCGGGCCCTGGTCTGAAACCGCGTTGATCATGAAGTTGCTGTCCCGTCAAGCGCCCGATCCCGACAGCAACTTCATGATCAACCGCGAGGGAGCGCGGCGCCGTGAGTGAGGTTGTGGTTCGGGGGTTCGGGTGGCGGTATGCGGGGCGACGAGCCTGGAGCCTGCGCGGGGTTGACCTGCGTGTCGGGCACGGCGAGCGGGTGCTGCTGCTCGGCGCCTCGGGCGCGGGCAAGAGCACGCTGCTCGCGGCGCTGGCCGGGCTGCTGCCCGAGGACTCCGGCGTGGCCGAGGGCATGGTCGAGATCGACGGGCTGGACCCGCGCAAGGCACGCGAGAACGTCGGCATCCTGTTCCAGGATCCGCAGACCCAGCTGGTCATGGCGCGCAGCGGCGACGACGTCGCGTTCGGCCTGGAAAACCGCGGCGTGCCCGCCGAGGACATCTGGCCGCGGGTGGACGAGGTACTGCGGCGCGTCGGCTTCCCGTACCGCGCGGACCGGCCGACCGCGGCACTCTCCGGCGGGGAGCAGCAGCGCCTCGCGCTCGCCGGCGTACTCGCGATGCGGCCGGGCCTGCTGTTGCTCGACGAGCCCACCGCCAACCTGGACCCCACGGGCGCCGCACTCGTCCGGGACGCGGTCGCGCGCGCCTGCGACGCCGACACCACGCTGATCCTCGTCGAGCACCGGGTTGCGGAGGCGCTCCCGCTGATCGACCGCGTGATCGTCGTGGACCCGGGCGGCGGCATCCGGGCGGACGGTCCGCCGGCGGCCGTCTTCGCCGCGCACGGCGACGGCCTCGCGACCGAGGGAGTCTGGGTGCCCGGTCATCGGTTGCCGGCACGTGCGGCCGTCTCCCCGCCGACCGACGTTCTGGTACGGGCGGAGGCCGCGGCCGTGGCGCGTCGCCTCCCGCCGGCCACCCTGACCGTGCGGGCGGGCGAGGTCGTGGCCGTCGTCGGCCCCAACGGCGCCGGAAAGTCCACGCTGGCGCTAGCGCTCGGCGGCCTACTGGCGCCGACGTCCGGCCGG
>JBKOWB010000098.1:0-8844 GCA_046724195.1 Actinomycetota bacterium | reverse complement strand
GTACGGGCGGGCTGGGCGCGGCCGATGGGGGTGCCGGCGCCTGCACCCCGCCGCCGCCGACCCCGAAAGGGCCGCTCAGAGTCGCCGCCAGCGCGACGACGCCGGCCACGGCCGTGCCCGCCCCGAACGCCCCGAGGCGCCGGATGCGCCGGATCCGGCGGCCGTCGCGCATCGCGGTCCCGACCAGGTCGCCCAGCGGTGGCGGCCGCTCGGCACTCAACTCGGACCGCATCAGCGTCCGCAGTTCTTCCGTCACGGCCGTCACTCTTCTCGTCGTGCCCGCCGCTGATCAAGACGCGCCCACGGCCGGGTCCGGTGACACCCGATTGTGCCGACCGCGCGCATCTTTCAGGCCGGCCGCGTACAACCGTGGGGTCGGCCGGGATCAGCCCGCGACCGCGGCGCGCAGCGGCGCGGCCTTGGCCGCCGCCTCGTCCACCTCGGCGGCCGGGTCGCTACCCCAGGTGATGCCGCCGCCCGCCCACACGTGCACGCGCGCGCCGTCAACGGCGACCGTGCGGATGCTCAGGCCCAGGTCCACGTGATCGGCGCCGACCCAGCCGAGCGCGCCCATGCTCACCCCGCGCCCGACCGGTTCCCAGCGCGCGATCTCGTCGAGCGCGGCGCGTTTCGGTGCGCCCGTCACCGACCCGCCGGGGCAGACCGCGCGCAACAGGTCGGCCAGGCCCACGCCGGCGACCAGCGGGGCCGACACCACCGACTCGGCCTGCCACAGGTCGCACCAGCGCCGCACCGCGAACAGCTCGTCGACCCGGACCGGGCCGACGCCGGGCAGCCGGGACAGGTCGTTGCGTTCCAGGTCGACGATCATCACGTGCTCGGCCCGCTCCTTGGCCGAGGCGAGCAGCTCACCGCGGCCCGCGCCGGTGGCCGGGCGGGTGCCCTTGATCGGGCGGGTGATCACCCGGCCGTCGCGCAACTCGACCAGCGTCTCCGGAGACGCGGTGGCCACGGCCCAGCCATCGCCGGCGAGGACGCCGCCGTACCGCGCGCCCGGCAGCCCGGCCACGCGAGCCAGCGCCGGCCGCGGATCACCCGCGTACGGCGCGGACGCATGGCCGACCACATTGACCTGATAGACGTCCCCACGCCCGATCGCGGCGCGGACGCCGTCTACGGCGGCGGCGTGTTCGGTACGCGACCAGCTGTCCCGCCACTCGCCCAGCCGCCACGGCGGCACGGCTTCCCTCGCGGGTGGGCGCCGCGGCCGGTCGTCGGTGTGCACGTAGACCACCGCGACGACGTCCGGGATCGCCGGGACCGGGCTGGGCGCCCCCGGCGGGCCGCCGATCATCACCGATCCGGCGGCCGCCGACACGTACAGTGCCGCGCCACAAACCGTGCCCGACCCGATCGGATGGAAAAGATTGGCCGTTCGGCCGAGCTCTCGCACGGGTAGTCCGCCCTCTGCCAAGTAGGAGGTAACCAGCTCGGCAGGGTCGCCCCCGTCGCCTATCGACCATGAGAAGGCCGATGACGGACGGTAACGGCCCTGGCAGGAGGCCGGCGAGCCCGGCGGCCTACCGAGCACGGGTGTCGGGAAGTGGTCGGCACCCCTACTTCCGTGGACCATAGAAAGCGAGGATTCTTTCAACGGAGCGCCGCCACCCGCACGATCCGAAGTCGTTCGGATTAGGGTACGTTCGTCACCGTCGTTGTGAATCATCACACAACCCCCCGACCGGAGACCCCCGATGTTGTGCCAGCACCAGACGCCTTGTCCACCCGCCGACGCCGTCGACCGCGAAGCGGCGCGGATCGTCGCGACCTGTCGAGAGCAGGGTTGGAGCCTGCTCTGCAACGGCGTCATCATCTTCGAGGACACGGGCGAGATCCTGCCCGACGGAACGATGATCGAACCGCACCGCGGTCCCGCCCGGCACGCCCTCGCGGCCTGACCGGAGCCCCCTCGGCGCCAGCCCACCGCCGCCACGGAGCGTAGCCGCGAGACACGCCACGGCGAAGCCGACCGACCTGCCGCTCAGCGCCGAGCAACCCTGACGCACCGGCCACCGACCCCCGCGGTCGAAGAACCAGAGACTCGCGAGGGGCCGGCGACCCGTGCGCGCGCCTTCATCCCCGGCGCGACCACGCACACCTCAGTCTTCGTACGCCTCGGGCGACGGGCACGAGCACACCAGATGCCGGTCCCCGTACGCCCCGTCGATCCGCCGCACCGGCGCCCAGTACTTCGAGGCACGATCCACCCCGGGCGGGAACGCCGCCACCGAACGCGGGTACGCGTGCGCCCACTCGTCCGCGGTCACCGCGGCGGCCGTGTGCGGCGCGTTCGCGAGCGGGTTGTCGTCGCGCCGCCACGTCCCGTCCGCGACCCGGGCGATCTCCTGCCGGATCGCGATCATCGCGTCGCAGAACCGGTCCAGTTCCGCCAGGTCCTCGCTCTCCGTCGGCTCCACCATCAGCGTCCCGGCCACCGGGAACGACATCGTCGGCGCGTGGAACCCGTAGTCGATCAGCCGCTTCGCCACGTCGTCGACGCTGACGCCGGTCGCCTTCGTGATCGGCCGCAGATCGAGGATGCACTCATGGGCCACGAGACCCTTGTTGCCGGCGTACAGCACCGGGTAGTGGTCCCGCAGCCGCGCCGCCACGTAGTTGGCGGCCAGCACGGCCACGCCGGTCGCCGCGGCCAGGCCATCGGGGCCCATCATCCGCAGGTACGCCCACGTGATCGGCAGGATGCCCGCCGAGCCGTGCGCGGCCGCCGACACCGCGTGCGTGTCCTCGAGCCTGCCCGGGTTCTCCGCGCCGTCCGAAGGACCAGGCGCCGGGAGTGGCACAGCCAGGGGGTCGCCCGGCAGGAACGCGGCGAGGTGGGCGCGGACCGCGACCGGGCCGACGCCGGGACCGCCGCCGCCGTGCGGGATGCAGAACGTCTTGTGCAGGTTCAGGTGCGACACGTCGGCGCCGAACCGGCCCGGCTTCGCGAACCCGACCAGGGCGTTCAGGTTCGCGCCGTCGACGTAGACCTGGCCCCCGGCATCGTGCACCTTTGCGCACAGGTCGGCGATGCCGGTCTCGTAGACGCCGTGTGTCGATGGGTAGGTCACCATGATCGCGGCCAGGTCGTCCCGGTGCGCGTCGATCTTGGCGTCGAGGTCGGCGAGGTCCACGTTGCCGTCGCCGTCGCATGCCACCACGACGACACGCATGCCGGCCATCACGGCGCTGGCCGCGTTCGTGCCGTGGGCGCTGGACGGGATCAGGCACACGTCGCGACCGGCCTCGCCCCGGGAGCGGTGATAGCCGCGGATCGCCAGCAGCCCGGCCAACTCCCCCTGCGAGCCGGCGTTCGGCTGCACGCTTACCGCGTCGTACCCGGTCAGCTCCGCGAGCCAGCCCTCCAGCTGGCCGACCAGCGCCTCGTAGCCGGCGGTGCGCGTCGCCGGCGCATAGGGGTGGATGTCCGCGAACTCCGGCCAGGTCACCGGCTCCATCTCGGTGGTCGCGTTGAGCTTCATCGTGCACGAGCCCAGCGGGATCATGCCGCGGTCCAGCGCGTAGTCGCGGTCCGACAGCTTGCGCAGGTACCGCAGCATCGCGGTCTCCGAGTGGTGGGTCCGGAAGACCGGGTGGGTCATGAAGTCGGTGTTCCGCTCCAGCGACCGTAGCCCCGACTCGACCAGGCCGGCCGGCGCCGCCCCGAACGCGGACAGGACCGCCGTGACGTGCGCGGACGTCGTCGTCTCGGCGCAGGAGATCGCGACCCGGTCCGGGTCAACCAGCCGCAGGTCGATCCCGGCCTCGGCGGCCGCGGCGACCACCGCGGCGGCGCGGCCCGGCACGACCGCGGTCACGGTGTCGAAGAACGCGGCGTGCGCGACCTCGACGCCGGCCGCTGCGAGACCGGCCGCGAACGCACGGGCGTGATCATGCGTACGGCGGGCGATCGCGCGCAGCCCCTCCGGTCCGTGGTAGACCGCGTACATGCTGGCCATCACCGCCAGCAGGACCTGGGCCGTACAGATGTTGCTGGTCGCCTTCTCCCGCCGGATGTGCTGCTCGCGGGTCTGCAGCGCGAGCCGGTAGGCCGGCGCGCCGTCCGCGTCCCGGGACACGCCGACCAGGCGGCCGGGCAGCGACCGCTCCAGGCCGCCGCGCACCGCGAGGTAACCGGCGTGCGGCCCGCCGAAGCCCAGCGGTACGCCGAACCGCTGCGTCGTGCCGGCCGCGATGTCAACCCCGATCTCCCCCGGCGTCCGCAGCAGCGTCAACGCCAGCAGGTCCGCGGCGACCGTCACCAGCGCGCCGGCGTCGTGCGCGGACGCGACGAGGGCCGCGTGGTCGCGTACCGCTCCCGACGCGCCGGGATATTGCAGGTGCAGGCCGAAGAACGCTTCCGGCAGCGCCGCGCCCGCATCCAGGTCGACGAGCCGCAGCTCGATGCCGAGCGGCTCCGCACGGGTGCGCAGCACCGACAGCGTCTGCGGCAGGGTGTCCGCGTCCACCACGTACACGTTGCTGTTGCTCTTGGACGCCCGGCGGGCCAGCGTCATCGCCTCCGCGACCGCCGTGCCCTCGTCGAGCATCGAGGCGTTCGCGGTGGTCAGGCCGGTGAGGTCGGTGACCATGGTCTGGAAGTTCAGCAGCGCCTCGAGCCGGCCCTGGCTGATCTCCGGCTGGTACGGCGTGTACGCGGTGTACCAGGCCGGGTTCTCCAGCACGTTGCGGCGGATGACGGCCGGCGTGAACGTGCCGTAGTAGCCGAGCCCGATCATCGACGTGGCGACCGTGTTCCGCGACGCGATCTCGCGCAGCTCCGCGATGGTCTCCTCCTCGGTGGCCGCCGCGGGCAGGTCCAGCGACCCGTGCCACCGGATCACCTCGGGGATGGCGGCGTCCATCAGCTCGTCGAGCGAGCCGTACCCGATGGCCTTGAGCATCTGGGCCTGCTCGTCGGGGTCCGGGCCGATGTGCCGGGATGCGAACGTCGTCATGGCGGCTCCTAGAAGAGGTCGACGATGCAACCTCCCCCTCTGTCGTACCCACGAGGGGTCCTCCAGAGTCGCCTGCCCGCGCGGTCCTTTTGCCTGAGAGGTTCCGGGGAGGATTTGCCCCTTCGGCGCCGCGGGCCGGCACGGCCCGCCGGACTCTCCCGCACGGCTGCCGACAAAACTACCAGCGAGGGCGTCTCCGGCGCGCGTCCCTAGAGTGTGGCGTGTGACCTACACCCCCGCGGAAGACCGCTACCAGTCCATGACCTACCGGCGCGCCGGGCGCAGCGGGCTCAAGCTGCCCGCGATCTCGCTCGGCCTCTGGCACAACTTCGGCGACGGGCGGCCGGTCGAACGGCAACGCGACATCCTGCGCCGCGCGTTCGACCTGGGCGTGACGCACTTCGACCTGGCTAACAACTACGGGCCGCCGCCCGGCAGTGCGGAGGCGAACTTCGGCCGGGACCTGCGCTCGGATTTCGCGCACCATCGCGACGAGATGGTCGTCTCCACAAAGGCCGGCTACTACATGTGGGAGGGTCCGTACGGCGAGTGGGGCTCCCGCAAGTACCTGGTCTCGTCGCTGGACCAGTCGTTGCGCCGGATGGGCCTGGACTACGTCGACATCTTCTACCACCACCGGCCCGACCCGGACACGCCGCTCGAGGAGACCATGGGCGCGCTCGACGCCGTGGTTCGGGCCGGCAAGGCGCTGTACGTCGGCATCAGCAACTACGACTCCGAACGGACCGCGCAGGCCGCCGCGATCCTGCAGGAGCTCGGCACGCCGCTGCTGATCCACCAGCCGTCGTACTCGATGCTCAACCGCTGGATCGAACGCGACCGCCTGCTCGACACGCTGGAGCGGGTCGGGGCCGGCTGCATCGCGTTCAGCCCGCTGCAGCAGGGCCTGCTGACGGACCGCTACCTGGCCGGCATCCCGGCGGACTCGCGCGTACGCACCAGCGTCTTCCTCAACGAGAGCGACCTGGACGCTCGGACGATGGGCCGCATCCACGCGCTGAACGACATCGCGAAGCGGCGCGGGCAGTCGCTGGCCCAGATGGCGCTGGCCTGGGCGCTGCGCGATCCCCGAATGACCAGCCTGATCATCGGCGCGAGCAGCGTCGAACAGCTCGAGACGAACGTGGCCGCGCTGGACAACCTGGCACTCCCCCGGGAGGAGCTGGACGACATCGACGGCACCGTCCTCGACCTGTGACCGACTAATGGTGGGGGTGGCCGCGTTCATCTCGGCGACTCTTGCCAGGGATCGACGACGCTGATTCCGGTGTTGGTGAAGTCCTTGGTGTTGCGGGTGGCGAGGGTAGCCGCGTGGGAGCGGCAGATGGCCGCGATCTGGGCGTCGAAGCCGTCGATGGGGTTGCCCAGGCTCTCGCGGACCGTGACGACGTCGGCGTAGGCGTTGGCTGCGGCGAGGTCGAACGGGAGGACTTGGCGTGGGAACGCGGCGAAGATCTCGTTGGCGGCCTGGTGAAGTGATTCCCGGCGTTGGCCTTCGGGCAAGCGCGCGATGCCGTAGCGGATTTCGGCAACTGTGACGGTCGTGGTGTACATGCCGTCGCCCGAGTTTTGCTGTAGCCACGTGAGGACGGCAAGAGCTGGTTCGGCCCGCATGAGTTCGGAGACGACGTTGGTGTCGAGGACGATCATTGCTCGGGCAGGTCCGCAGCGCGCGGCGGGGTGGCTCGGGGCGGGAGGTCCAGGTCTACGCCACCGAGCCGTGCGAACCGCTGGGTGAGCGCCCTGAACAGGTCTGTCCGCGGTGCCTCGTCGGTCACGGCTGCCGTGAGGATGGCGCGGATCTCGGCCTCCATCGATCGGCCATGCCGTGCTGCGCGGAGGCGTAGCTTCTCTCTTACGGAGTCGTCCAGATCTCGGATGCTGAGGGCAGCCATTGCCTCATCCCCTCGTGCCACCGCCATTTGATGGCAATGCTAGCAGACCGCGCTTCCGTCTTGCCCGCTGATGTACTACTCGCGTGATACGCCCATGCGTGACAACGCAATGCGCATGACGCTTTGTAGGGTTGACCCATCATGACGCTTACCGATCGCCTGCCCGGCACCGCCGAACCCGACGCCGTCTTCGACGCCTTCTCCGGATGGGTGTCCGAGCAGGGCCTGACGCTCTACCCGCATCAGGAGGAAGCCCTCATCGAGATCGCCACCGGCGCGAACGTCATCCTCAACACGCCGACCGGCTCCGGTAAGAGCCTGGTGGCGACCGGCGCGCATTTCGCCGCGCTGGCCGACAAGCGCACCACGTTCTACACCGCCCCGATCAAGGCGCTGGTCTCGGAGAAGTTCTTCGCGCTCTGCGCGATCTTCGGCGCGCACAACGTCGGCATGCTCACCGGTGACGCCAGCGTCAACGCGGACGCGCCGATCATCTGCTGCACCGCCGAGGTCCTCGCCAACCTCGCCCTGCGCGAGGGCGCCGAGGCCGACGTCGGCCAGGTCGTCATGGACGAGTTCCACTTCTACGCCGAACCCGACCGGGGCTGGGCGTGGCAGATACCGATCCTGGAGCTGCCGCAGGCGCAGTTCCTGCTGATGTCGGCGACGCTCGGCGACGTCACGCGGTTCGTCGGCGACCTGTCCCGGCGCACCGGACGGGAGACCGCCGTCGTCGCCAGCGCCGAGCGGCCGGTCCCGCTGCTCTATTCGTACGCCATGACGCCGCTCCACGAGACCATCGAGGAACTGCTCACCACCGGTCAGGCGCCCGTCTACATCGTGCACTTCACGCAGGCCGCGGCGCTGGAACGGGCGCAGGCGTTGATGAGCATCAACATGTGCAGCCGCGCGGAGAAGGACGCCATCGCCGCGGCGATCGGCAACTTCCGTTTCACCGCCGGCTTCGGCCGTACGCTGTCGCGCCTGGTCCGGCATGGCATCGGGGTGCACCACGCCGGCATGCTGCCCAAGTATCGCCGCCTGGTGGAGACGCTCGCGCAGGCCGGCCTGCTCAAGGTCATCTGCGGCACGGACACCCTAGGGGTCGGCATCAACGTGCCCATCCGTACGGTCCTGTTCACCGGCCTGTCCAAATACGACGGTGTCAAGACGCGGCTGCTGAAGGCGCGCGAGTTCCACCAGATCGCCGGCCGGGCGGGGCGGGCCGGCTACGACACCGTCGGCACGGTGATCGTGCAGGCGCCCGAACACGTCATCGACAACGAACGCGCGCTGGCCAAGGCCGGCGACGACCCGAAGAAGCGCCGCCGGGTGGTCCGCAAGAAGCCGCCCGAGGGCGCCATCGGCTGGGGGCAGCCCACGTTCGACCGCCTCGTCGCCGCGGAACCCGAGCCGCTGACGTCGTCGTTCCAGGTGTCGCACGCGATGCTGCTCAACGTGATCGCCCGCGGCGGCGATCCGTTCGTGGCGATGCGGCACCTGCTCACCGACAACCACGAGGAGCCGGCCGCCCAGCGCCGGCACATCCGCCGCGCCATCGCGATCGCCCGGGCGCTGCTCGCGGGCGGGGTCATCGAGAAGGTCGGCGGCGCGTACCGCCTGGTGGAGGACCTGCAGCTGGACTTCGCGCTGAACCAGGCACTGTCCCCGTTCGCGCTGGCCTGCCTGGAGCTACTGGACCGGGAGTCGCCGGACTACCCGCTCGACGTCGTATCGGTGATCGAGTCCACGCTCGAGGACCCGCGGCAGGTGCTGTCCGCTCAACGGCAACGGGCCCGTGGCGAGGCGGTCAACGCGATGAAGGCCGAGGGCATCGAGTACGAGCAGCGCATGGAGCTGCTCGAGGAGGTGACCCACCCGCGCCCGCTGCGCGACCTGCTCGAGGGCGCCTACGAGACGTACCGGCGCGGCCACCCATGGGTCGCCGA
>JBKOWB010000223.1:0-4991 GCA_046724195.1 Actinomycetota bacterium | reverse complement strand
CACGGTTCGCAGCGGTTCCCCGTCGACGCGTACCTCGTCCGTGAGCTTGTACAGCCCCGGCTGCATCAGCCAGCTCACGCCTTTGCCCGATGCGAAGCGCTGCCGGACCTCGGCGAGGTGCCCCAACAGCCGCTTCGGCTCGGCGGCCAACTGCTCGGGCACCACGATCCGGTGCCCCGCTAGAGCGCGGACCAGATCGGCGAGCTGCGCGAGCAGCCGCTCAGTCGCGGCGACGTGATCGGCCCACACGCGACCCCAGTGCCGGTCCAGCAACAGGCGGCCCAGTCGGTCCGTCCAACTGCCCTCACGCCGGCGCACCCAGGACACGGCGTCGTGCAGGTCGTCGATGAGATCGGTGAGCCCGGTACGGTGCTGAGCGCGTACCCCATCGGTGTCGACGCCCGCGGACTCCAACCGTGACGTCTCCGCCAGGGCCGTCGCGCGCCGGGCCCGGTTGTCGGCCGCGGTCGCGGCGTCGGGCAGGTCGGCGGTCTCCGGCAGGGGCCGCATCGCGGCCGCCCGATCGGCCGGCGCAAGCCGTGCGGCCAGGTCGAGCAACGCCGCGAACTCGTCCGCGGTGAGCGGCGGCGGCCCGGCGACCGCGTCCGGGATGCCGCCGCGGGCAGCGGCGCGTTCCCGCAGCCAGGCGCCCACCTCGGCCGGGGAGAGGTGGACGCCGTCGATCGGGTAGGTGGTCGCCTCGCTCTCGGCGATCGCGCGCAGCCCGGCCAGCGTCTGCGCCAGCTCACGCTCGGCATCCTCGAGCCGGCGGGTGAGCCGCTCGACGCGCGCCGCCTCGACGTCCTTGTCGAGGGTGGCCGCACGGTCGGAGAGGTCCCGGGCGGCGAGCTGCAGCTGGACGAGCTGGTCGGTGGTACGGCCGAGCACGGCCAGGCACAGCGACCGGACCTGCTCGGGCAGCCCATCGCGCAGCACGCGCAGCGGGTCCTCCTTCTGGGCGACGACGAGCACGCGCTTGCCGTTGGCCATCAGGTGGCAGATCAGGTTGCGGATCGTGTGGGTCTTGCCCGTGCCGGGCGGCCCCTGGACGGCGACGTTGCGGTGATGCGCCAGGCGTCGCGCGATCGACTCCTGCGCTTCGTTGGTGGGCAGCGGCATGAGGAGCCGCTCGCCGACGCGCCGCCAGTTGTCGGGCTGGTCGTCGGGCATGCGCAGCTTGCTCGGCTCGTGCGCGACGATCGCGGCGAGCGCGCCGATGCTGGTCATGTCGCCGGCGAGCAGCCGGTCGCGCAGGCTCTCCAGGAAGCCGCGGAGCAGGCGCTGCTTCGGCCGGACGAACAGGACACCGGTGTCGACGATGTGCGGCCGGGTGGTGACGTCGCCGGGCTCGAGGACGACGCGGTCGTAGCCGAGGCGGCCCAATGCGCGCTCGAAGAGCTCGCGGCGGTCCAGGTCGTTCCACACATCGACCTCGAGCGTCCCGGCGGGACCGGCGAGGGCGAGCAACTGGCCGAGGTAGCGCTCGTCCAGCCCGGACAGCGCGTCGGTCTGCAACCGCGACGGGCCGGCCGGCGCGACGGTGATCAGCGAGCGGTCCGGTTCGTACTCGATCATCACGGGCGTCGCGACCAGCGGATATCGGACACGCAGCTCGCCGATCACGGTTTCGAGGATGCCGTGGCCCCAGACGAGCTCGACGGTCGCGGCGCCCATGTCGAGCACGTGCATCAGGTCGAAGAGCTGGCGGTGTAGGACGCGCGTCTTCTCCGTCTCGGCGGTCAGGTGGGCCCAGGGTCGCCAGGTCTCGTCACGCCATGTCTCGAAGAGTCCGCGCGAGCCGTCATCGGTCGCCGAGGCTTCGAGGACGGGGTCGTCGGGCTTGGGCTCGTCAGTCGCGCTGACCTCGCCATTGAGCTGACGGCGCAGCTCGGACGGCACCGCAACCGGTTGTGGCGGGTCGGGCAGGCCGACCCGCAGCCACGTCACGCCGTCCGCGGCCGGCCCGGCCTGGCAGGCCGGATGGTCGGGCAGGGCGTCCAGCCAATGGGCGTCGGAGGGCACGGTCCGCGCCGGTCGTTCCATCTGAGCGCGTACGGCGAGCAGGTAATCGGCCACAGCCACGGCCCGATCCCGGATGAGCGTCGGCGGCTCCCCGGTCGCATCTCCGGCGGTCGGATCCAGTGGCTCGGACATGCTTCGGAGGTTATCCGACGGCTGCGACAGAACCGTGTCTACGCAGGTCAGGCCATCATGATCCCGGCCTGGCGGGTCAGCCCTCCTCGGGATCGCGGCCCAGCGCCGACCGGCCGCCGTCGACCGGCACGATCGCGCCGTTGACGAAGCGGGCCGCGCCGGACAGCAGGAACGCCACGACCTCGGCGACCTCGTCGGTGCCGCCCATCCGGCCGAGCGGTTGCAGCAGCCGGATCTCGCGGTCGAAGTGCTCGCGGCCGGACGCGTCCAGACCGTCCAGATAGGCGCTGGAGCGTTCGGTGGCGATCGAGCCGAGCGCGACCGCGTTGACCCGGATGCCGCGCGGTCCGTAATCGACCGCGAGTGCCCTGGTCAAGCCCTCGGTCGCGGCCTTCGCGGTCGCGTAGCTCATGGCGCCGCGGACCGCGCGCTGCGCCTGATGCGACGAGACGTTGACGATCGCACCCACCTGGTTCGCCGTCTCGAACCCGCCGGGCACGCCGGCGGCCAGGAAATGCCGGATCGCCGTAGCGCACCCCACCACGGCTGGGTTGAGGTTGCGGCCGATCAACTCGATGACCGCGCGGGCCGGCATCTCATGCAGCCAGGCGTCGCGGAACACCGCCGCGTTGTTCACCCAGCCATGCAGCGGGCCGGCTGCCTCGGCGGCGCGCGCGGCCCGCTCGGCGACCGCCTCGTCGGCCGCGTCCCCGATCACCGGGATGATCCGGCCGGTCGCCGGATGCCCGTCCACCCAGGCGAGCGACGCCGCGTCGAACTCGATCACCGCCACCGTGTCGTGCGCGCCGACGAGCCGCTCGACGATCGCGCGGCCGACTCCACGCCCACCCCCGGTAACGACGTAGGAAGGCATGACTAGATGATCGCGCTGTAGGCGTTCAGTGCCGGTTGGCCGCCCAGATGCGCGTACAGAACGGTCGAGGTTTTGGCAACCTCACCGCGGGTGACCAGGTCGATGAGGCCAGCCATCGACTTGCCCTCATATACCGGATCCGTGACCATGCCCTCCGTGCGGGCCGCGACCCGCATCGCGTCGACTGTCGCGTCGTCCGGTATGCCATAGACGCCGGCGTGGTAGCGCTCGTCCAGCACGATCTCGTCGTCGCGCAGATCCCGCTCGAGCCCGATCAGCGACGCCGTACGGCGAGCGATCCGCCCGACTTGGTCGCGGGTCTCGGCCGGCTTCGCGGAGGCGTCGATGCCGAGCACGCGACGCGGCTTCCCGTCGAGCGCGAATCCCGCGATCATCCCGGCCTGGGTGCTGCCGGTCACCGAGCAGACGATGATCGTGTCGAAGAAGACCCCGAGCTGCTCCTCCTGGTGGGCCACCTCACGCGCCCAGTTGGCAAAGCCCAGCCCGCCGAGGCGGTGGTCGGAGGCGCCGGCCGGGATGGCGTACGGCTTACCGCCGCCCGCCTCGACCTCCGCGAGTGCGGCGTCCCAGCTCTCCTTGAAGCCGATGCCGAAGCCGGCCTTAACCAGCCGCACGTCGGCGCCGGCAAGCCGGCTGATCAGGATGTTGCCGACCTTGTCGTAGACGCTATCCGGCCAGTCGACCCAGCTCTCCTGGATCAGTACGCACTTGAGCCCCACGTGCGCCGCGACGGCCGCGACCTGACGCGTGTGGTTTGACTGGACGCCGCCGATGGATACGAGCGTGTCGCATCCTTGCGCCAGGGCGTCCGCGACCAGGTATTCGAGCTTCCGTGTCTTGTTGCCGCCGTACGCGATGCCGGAGTTGCAGTCCTCGCGCTTGGCCCAGATCGCGGCGCCGCCGAGGTGCCGGGTGAGCCGGTCCAGCCGGTGCACCGGCGAGGGCCCGAACAGCAGCGGGTACCGGTCGAACTCGTCAAGCGCCACGCCAACTCCCCGGGGTGGCAGGTCAGCCCGCAGCTGTCACGGGAATTGCAGGCGGCGCGGGCGCGGGATGACCGGCGGCGGAAGCGGCAGGTCGTCCAGGTGACTCCAGTGGAGCGCGCCGTTGTCGGTGGACCTGATCTCCCCGAGGCAGGCGCGCAAGAGGCCGAGGTTGGGGGCGCCGGCGTACCCGGCGATGACCACCTCGGGCTTGGGCTCGATCCTGGCGATGGCGGCGCAGATCTTCGCGACCTCGCGCTCATCGACGGCGTCGAGCGGCAGCGGCGCCTCGGCTTGGGAGCGGCGCCACGGCGGACCGAAGCGGCGCAGCAGCTCGCGGGCAAGCCGGCCGAAGGACCGGCCAACTTCGGCGTCGCGCATGGAGGTCCGGGCGGATTGGCCGTAGCACCACGGCACCACCACGTGGCCGTTGATCACGACGAGCTGGTAGACGGACTTGGGGACGCTGATGATCTCAGCACCGGGGAGCGTGCCCAGGAACAGCACAAGCTCCTCATAGGGCAGAGGCCAACGCGGGTTGGCAAGCACTCGTTCGGTGGTCTGTGTCATCGCGGGGTGAGCGTTGACCTCGCGGTCGATCGCCGTGCTCAACGCCTCCGGGACCCTAGTCCACAGTTCAGAGGCGACTCTGTCACCGAACTGCTCGATCACCCACGGGCTAGGACCAACCAGAACGTCTGGGCGCATTCTGTACCACCACCGTCCGTGTCGCCGGCGCTACCGCTCGGTAGAAGAGTTCCACCTCCGGTGATCGACTGGAAGGGGTTTACCGACGACATCCCAAAAACGACCGTGAATGAAGTCAAGTGCGTCGATCAAAGCGCTGCGCCGACACTGGATCAGCAGGTCCGGAGGCCGCGGATCAGGCAACTTGCCCGGCGTACGTCGCGCGAGCTGCGTGTTCCGTTCCCGCCATTCATCCCCGTACCGGTAGTGGA
>JBKOWB010000298.1:0-3452 GCA_046724195.1 Actinomycetota bacterium | reverse complement strand
CAGCGGTGCGGACGCGGTGTTCACGTCGACGCCGACCGCGTTGACGCAGTCCTCGACGACCGCGTCGAGCGAGTGGGACAGCTTCGTCTCGGAGAGGTCGTGTTGGTACTGGCCGACGCCGATCGAGCGCGGGTCGATCTTCACGAGCTCGGCGAGCGGGTCCTGCAGGCGGCGCGCGATGGACACCGCGCCGCGCAGCGACACGTCCATCCCGGGCAGTTCCTGCGATGCGTACGCGGAAGCCGAGTACACCGACGCGCCGGCCTCCGACACCATCACCTTGGTCAGGTTCAGGGCCGGGTTGCGCTTGATCAACTCGGCCGCGAGCCGGTCCGTCTCCCGGGACGCGGTTCCGTTGCCGATCGCGACGAGTTCGACGCGGTGCGCCGCGGCGAGCCGGGCGAGCGTGGCGAGCGCGTCCTCGACCCGGTTCTGCGGGACGTGCGGATAGATCGTGTCCGTCGCGACGCACTTGCCCGTGGAGTCCACCACGGCCACCTTCACGCCGGTCCGGAAGCCAGGGTCGAGACCCATCGTCGTACGGGTGCCCGCCGGCGCGGCCAGCAGCAGGTCGCGCAGGTTCGCCGCGAACACCCGTATCGCCTCGTCCTCGGCGGCCTGCCAGAGCCGGACCCGGAGGTCCGCGCCCAGATGGATGAGGATCCGCGTGCGCCAGGCCCAGCGCACGGTGTCGGCGAGCCACCGATCGCCGGCGCGCCCGTGGTCCGCGATGCCGAACCGGGCCGCGATCCGCGCCTCGAACGAGCCGTCGTCCTCCGGCGCGGCCGACGGCTGCATGGTGAGGTCGAGAACCTCCTCCTTCTCGCCGCGGAACATCGCGAGGATCCGGTGCGACGGCAGCTTGGTGAACGGTTCGGCGAAGTCGAAGTAGTCGGCGAACTTCGCGCCCTCGGTTTGCTTGCCGTCCCGGACCTTGCTGACCAGCCGTCCCCGCGTCCACATGCGTTCGCGCAGCTCGCCGATGAGGTCGGCGTCCTCGCCGAAGCGTTCGACGAGGATGGCCCGTGCGCCGTCCAGCGCGGCCGCCACATCCGCGACCCCCTTGTCCGCGTCCACGAACGGCTCCGCGGACGCCCGCGGGTCGAGTGCGGCGTCGCCCACCAGCATATCGGCGAGCGGCTCGAGGCCCGCTTCCCGCGCGATCTGCGCGCGCGTGCGGCGCTTCGGCTTGAACGGCAGGTAGATGTCCTCGAGCCGCGCTTTCGAGTCGGCGGCCACGATCCGCGCCTCGAGCGCGTCGTCGAGCTTGCCCTGTGAACGGATGGACTCCAGCACCGCGGCTCGCCGGTCTTCCAGCTCCCGCAGGTAGCCGAGCCGCTCCTCGAGCGTGCGCAGCTGCTGGTCGTCCAGGGTGCCGGTGACCTCCTTGCGGTAGCGCGCGATGAACGGCACCGTGGCACCGCCGTCGAGCAGCTCCACCGCCGCCGTGACCTGCCGTTCGCGAACCCCGAGCTCGTCGGCGATGCGCTGATGAATCGTGGTCGTCACTGATCACCCTTCCCGTGCGGACACCCGTTGCGATTCTGCCCGGGGGCCGCCGGTGCTGTCGCGGCGCCCCGCAGCACCCCGCGCGTACTGTCTGACACCATGCACGCCGCCATGTGGTACGGCCCCCGGGACATCCGCTGGGAGCACCGCCCGGACCCGAAGATCGAGCTCCCGACGGACGCGATCGTCCGTGTGGTCGCGGCCTGCGTGTGCGGGTCCGACCTGTGGACGTGGCGCGGTGCCCGGCCGCCTGCCGACCCGCACCCGATCGGCCACGAGTTCGTCGGCGTGGTCGAGGAGACCGGCGCGGGCGTGACGACCATGAGTGAGGGCGACTTCGTCGTCGGGCCGTTCTCGATCAGCGATGGCACGTGCGTGCACTGCCGGCAGGGCATCACGACCTCCTGCGTGCAGGTCCAGTGGTGGGGCGGCAAGGATCGCGACGGCCGGGTGCTCGACGGTGCCCAGGGCCAGTATCTGCGGGTGCCACTCGCCGACGGCACGCTCTACCCGACGCCAGGCCTGCCCGACACCGCGCTGATCCCGGCGCTGCTCACGCTCTCCGACGTCATGGCCACCGGCCACCACGCCGCGGTGTCGGCGGGCGTCGGCCCCGGGCGTACGGTCGCCGTCGTCGGCGATGGCGCGGTCGGACTCTGCGCCGTGCTCGCCGCGGTCCGGCTTGGCGCGGACCGGGTGATCGCATTCTCCTCGCACACCGACCGGCAAGACGTCGCCACCCGGTTCGGCGCGACCGACATCGTCTCCGAGCGCGGCGACGACGGTGCCGCGGTGGTCCGTGACCTGCTCGCCGACCAGGGCGCGGACTGTGTCCTCGAATGCGTCGGCACCAGCCTCTCCATGGCCCAGGCCATCGCCACCGTACGACCGGGCGGCCACATCGGGTACGTCGGCGTCCCGCTCGGCGGCGCGGAGCTGCCCATCGCCAGGATGTTCGACGACAACATCAACGTCGGCGGCGGTGTCGCACCGGTCCGTGCCTACCTGCCCGACCTACTGCCGGACGTGCTCGCCGGCACACTCGACCCGAGCGCGGTATTCGACCTTCAGTTGCCGATGGATCAGGTCGCTGATGCGTACCGCGCGATTGACGAGCGACGGTCGATCAAGACACTGCTGTGGCCTTGACCGCGAGCAGCGCGGCCTCGGTCCGCGACGCCGCGCCGGTCTTGCGCAGCAGGTTGGACACGTGCACGGTCACGGTCCGTACCGAAATGCCGAGTGCCCGGGCGATCTGCTTGTTCGACATTCCCTCGACTAGGCAGCCGAGTACCTCCCGCTCGCGAGCGGTCAGCTCCTTGTGCGGGCCGGCCAGGGCGTCGGGACCGTTCGCGCCCTCCACGGCGAGCAGCTCCGTCAGCCGGTACGGGTTGCCGCCGGTACGCCGCCACACTGCCTCCGCCAACTCAGGCGCGACCGTGCTGTCGGCGTACACATGCTGGAGAACGTGTGCGACGTCACCGGCGGCCAACGCACCCAGGTGCTGGCGCACGGCGCCGGGCGCGCCGGACAGCCGGGCCAGGGTCCGTGCGGCGAGTTCCGGCGACACCGCCGCCTCCGGCGGCTGGCTCGTCACCAGCAGCAGCGCGGGCAGGTCCGCGGCGCCGAGCTCGGCGATCAGGTTCAGGCTCGCGGGATCGAGCGCGTGAAGATCTTCCACCACGAGTACGGCGGGTCCGGCGTCGACAAGCGCACGGACGGTGGTCACCGCGAGACGCAGCAGCGCGTCCGGTGTGTACCGCTCCCGAGGGACATCCGGCTCCTGGGCCAGCCAGGACAGCGCATCCGGCGGAACGGGCAGGTCCCGGCGCGTGTGGGTGGCGAGGACCGCGGCCAGCCAGTCATAGGGCGCGGGGGAGTGCACGCGCGCCGAGCCGGCCAAGATCTTCGCCGGTTGGGTGGCCCGCAGCGCGGCCGCGACC
>JBKOWB010000226.1:0-9487 GCA_046724195.1 Actinomycetota bacterium | reverse complement strand
GAGTAGCCGAGGCGGTCGGCCTCCTGAGCCATCGCCAGGTGGTCGGCGGGCGTGGTCCAAGCGGCCTGGTAACCGAGGCTGAGTCCGAGCCGCACATGTCCTCCCGAAGTCCGTGGTCGCCGGAGATCCCCGGTTTCGAAGCGTACGCACACACGCAGAGTGATTTCGGTCCGGTAACCGACGCGGTTGAGCTGGCGTTCGGGATTTCGCGTTCGCGCGCGTCTGAATAGGGTTCACCCATGCAACAGCGACCGCTCGGCCGAAGCGGGCTGGCGGTCTCGCGGCTCGCGCTCGGCACCATGACGTGGGGCCGGGACACCGACCCCGACGACGCGGCCGCGCAGCTCAAGTTCTACCTCGAAGCCGGCGGCAACCTGCTGGACACCGCGGACGTATACGGCGACGGCGACGCCGAGTCCGTCATCGGTTCCCTGCTCGACCACCTGGTCCCCCGCGACGAGGTGCTGATCGCCACGAAGGCCGGGCTGACCCCGAACGCGTTCCGCCGCCGGGACGGGTCCCGCGGCAACCTGCTGCGGTCGCTCGAGGCGTCGCTGCGCCGGCTCGGCACCGACTACGTCGACCTGTGGCAAGTGCACGGGTACGACCCGCAGACGCCGCTGGAGGAGACCCTCGCGGCGCTGGACCACGCTGTGGCGAGCGGCCGGGTCCGGTACGTGGGCGTGTCCAACTTCGCCGGCTGGCAGACCGCGCGGGCGGCCGCCTGGCAGTCCGCGTATCCGGGACGGGCGCCCATCGTGGCCGCTCAGATGGAGTATTCGCTGCTCGAGCGCGGCATCGAGCGCGAGCTGATGCCCGCGGCCGCGGCCATGGGTATCGGCGTGCTGCCATGGTCGCCGCTGGGCCGGGGCGTACTGACCGGCAAGTACCGCAACGGCCGGCCGCTGGACTCGCGGGCCGCGTCCGAGCATTTCGCGCCGTTCGTGCAGACCTACCTGGAGCCGCGCAGCTCGAGCATCGTCGAGGCGGTGGTCACCGCCGCGGGCGGGCTCGGCGTCTCGCCGTTGGAGGTGGCCCTCGCCTGGGTCCGGGACCGGCCCGGGGTGGCCGCGCCGATCCTCGGCGCGCGTACCGCCGGGCAGCTGCAGGGCGCGCTGCAGAGCGAGGAACTCACGCTGCCGGTGGAGATCGCCCGGGCGCTCGACGACGTGTCCGCGATCGACGTCGGCTATCCCGAGCGGGAGGACTGACCGCCGCTCGTTATCCCGGCGGCACTCGACCTGCGCGGACTACGTCCGCAGCGACCCCACCAAGGGGGCTGGTGCCGGCCCGGAGTCCCGGGGCATATTAGGTCGCATGGACTACGAATACGCGCCGCTGCGGTTGCCATCGAATGTCGACAAGTTGACCGCTGCGGCGCAGCTCGCCATACAGGCAGAGTTCTCCGGATGGGAGCTGGCGAAGGTCAAGCTCTTCTCCGACGGGACCCGGCAGGTGATGCTCAGGCGCAGAGTCCAGAGCACCCCCCAGCCGGGTCTCTCTTATTAGCGGAGCGGCGACCGGCAGCTCAGTGGTTTGCCGGCTCGTCTGAGTCCTCGTCCTCGTCCTCGGGGAGGAACGGGTGCTCGTCGAGGCGCCCGACCAGCAGGTCGTCCGGGGCGGGCGTGAACGGGCCGGTGCCGTCCTCCTCCTCGTACGCCTCGAGGTCGAGCGGCACCTGGACCTCGCTGACCGTGAGCAGGCCGTCCAGCGGTTCCAGCTCCGGCACGTCCAGCGAGGACAGCGAGCCGTCGCCGGCCTGCAGGAGTTCGAGCACGGCCTCGCCGACCGACTCGACCGGTTCGGGGTCCTCGTCGGCCGGCACCGAGCCGCGCCGGGCCGCTTCGGCGATCCGCAGCAGCGCTGTCACGCTGGGTACTCGGTAGTCGCGGCGCTGCCGCACCGAGAGCACCTGCGGGTACGGGTCGTCCGCCTCCGTGCTGTCGATCCCGCCGACGCCCAGACCGAACCGCTGGTCCGCCTCGTCCGGGTCGATCGACTCGACGTCCCACGGCGTGACCTCGCCGAACGTGTCGAGCAGCTGCTCGTCGTACGCGAACGAGGCGTTGTTCAGGTTGACGTACGCCTGCCAGACGTCGTCGTCGTCGATGCGGCCCTGGGCGGCCTTGACCGCCAACAGGTGCCCGCGGGCGGCTTCGACGACCCGGTCGAGGGCCGCGTCCAGCTCCGCGTACTGGTCGGACATGGTGTCTCGAGTCCCTTCGGGGAGATCAACTGGCTTGCAAAAACCTGTCGAGCACGCGCACGCCGAACCTTAGTCCCTCCACCGGGACGCGCTCGTCGATGCCGTGGAACAGCGCGGAGAAGTTCAGGTCGGCGGGCAGCCGCAACGGCGCGAACCCGAAACAGCGGATGCCGAGCTTGCTGAACGCCTTCGCGTCGGTGCCGCCGGACAGCATGTACGGGACGGCACGGGCGCCCGGGTCCTCGGCGCGCAACGCGGCCGTCATCGCGTCGACCAGCGCGCCGTCGAAGCCCGTCTCCACGGCCGGCTGCCGCTGCAGGTGCTCGATCTCGATGTCCGGGCCGATGACCTCGCGCAGCTGGTCGAGGAAGATCTCCGCCTGGCCGGGCAGGGTACGGCAGTCGATCGTCGCGGACGCCTTGCCCGGGATGACGTTGTCCTTGTAGCCGGCCTCGAGCCGGGTCGGGTTGGCGGTGTTGCGCACGGTCGCGCCGATCAGGTTCGCGATCGGGCCGAGCTTCGCGATCGCCAGCTCCGGGTCGTCCGGGTCGAGCTCGATGCCGAGCGCGTCCGACACCTGCTCCAGCAGCGCCCGTACGGTCGGGGTGATGACCATCGGGAAACGATGGCGACCGACGCGCGCGACGGCTTCGGCCAGGGCGGTGACCGCGTTGTCGTCGTTTACGAACGACCCGTGGCCGGGCCGGCCGCGGGCGTGCAGCCGCAGCCAGTCGATGCCCTTCTCGGCCGTCTCGATGAGATAGAGCCGCTGGCCGTCGTTCACGGTGTAGGAGAAGCCGCCGACCTCGCCGATCGCCTCGGTGCACCCGTCGAAGAGGTCGGGATGCTCGCGGGCGAGGAACTGCGAGCCGTACTCCATGCCCGCCTCCTCGTCGGCCAGGAAGCACAGCACGATGTCGCGGGGCGGGGTGACGCCGGTCCGCCGCCACTGGCGGACGACCGCCAGGACCATCGCGTCGAAGTCCTTCATGTCGATCGCGCCGCGGCCCCAGAGGTAGCCGTCCTTCTCCTCGGCCGCGAACGGCGGCACCGACCACTCGCTGGGGTCGGCCGGCACCACATCGAGGTGCCCGTGCACCAGCAACGCGCCGCGCGACGGGTCGGCGCCGGGGATGCGGGCGACGAGGCTGGCCCGCCGCGGCGCCGATTCGTACGTCGTCGACTCGATGCCGACCTCGGCCAGCTTCTCGGCGACGTACTCGGCGGCGACGCGTTCGCCGACCGTGGTCCGCGGGTCCCCGGTGTTGGTGGTGTCGATCCGGAGCAGGTCGCGGCAGATTCCGGTGACCTCGTCGGCGGCGGTGTCGTTCATCCGCCCTTCTTACCAGGCCCCACCGCCGGCCGGGGTTTGGCGGAAGATCCACCCGGGTCCGGCTCACCGGCGGCGGGGACCGGCACCGGGTCTTGATCGCCGCGCTGTCCCGGCACCTGTCAGGCGAAGAACGGTACGGTATAAAGTGGACACTGACCGCACCCAGGGCTACCAAGCGAGTGCGCGACGTAGTGGATCATGCGTACGTCTTAGCAGGATCTGTCCTTTTGGTTTGCCCATTTGTCACAAGTGGACGATCTTTGGCTGGCCGAAGGTCTAGCCGGGATCCCTCGAACGTCCTACCGTCACGCTATGAACCTGGAGCTGCGGCATCTCAAGGTGGTCTGCGCCATCGCCGAGACCGGCAGCGTGACCAAGGCGGCGTCGATGCTCGGGCTCGCCCAGCCGGCGCTGACCGCGCAACTGCAACGCATCGAGCGAACCCTGGGCGGCCCGTTGTTCGAACGCGACCGCCGCGGCGCGCGCCCGACCGCGCTGGGTGAGCTGGTGCTCTCCCGCGCCCGGGTGCTGCTGCCGGCGATGAAGGGACTGCAGGACGAGGCCGCCCGGCTCGTCGGGTCCGGTTCGGACGAAGCGATGACCCGGTACCGGATCGGCACGATCGGCGGCCCGGTCATCGGCGGCCTCGTGCACCGCCTCTCGCAGGCCCAGCCGGACGCGCAGATCTCCACGCACGCTTCGTACTATGTGGACGAGCTGGCCCACATGGTGATCGCCGGTAAGCTGGATTACGCGCAGGTCGGGGTTTGCGGGGACGCCATCCCGTCGGCCGACTACGGCCTCGTCTGGCGGACCATCGGGGTGGACGCGGTGTGCGTGCTGATGCCCGACGACCATCCGCAGGCCAAGGGCGTCGACATCGACCTGGCCGAGCTGGCCGACGAGCAGTGGGCCGCCGGCACCGGCGACGGCTGCCTCGCGGAATGCTTCGCCGCGGCGTGCGCCCGGGCCGGTTTCACTCCGCGGCGGGTCCTCGAGACGGACGTCCGCGGGGTGGTGGACATGGTGGAGTCCGGCCTGGCGATCGGCATCTGCCAGCCGACGTTCCGGCCGCCGCCGGGGCTGACCCACCGGCCGCTCGCGGGCGCGCCGCTGCGGTGGCGGCAGGTGCTGGGCTGGCACCCGGACAGCCCGGCCGCACAGATCGCGCCCAGGCTGCTGGGTATGGCACTGGAGTCGTACCAGGAAGCGGTCGCGCGCAACCCGATGTACGTCGATTGGCTTGACGGTTACCCCCAGTTGGGAGTGAACCAGATGGCGGTTGCCTGAGCGACGCGAAACGGCCCGGCCTCCCCAGTGGGAGGCCGGGCCGTTCCCGGTACGGGCTACGGCTAGGCCGCGGCAGGCTCCGGGCTGGACACCGCGAAGCTCAGCTCGCCGTCCGCCACGTCGACCGTGACGTGCCGACCCGGCGCCAGGTCCGCGCCGAGCAGCAGCTTCGACAGCCGGTTGTCCAGCTCGCGCTGGATGGTCCGGCGCAACGGCCGGGCACCGAACTCGGGCTGGAAACCCTTGTCCGCGAGCCAGTCCACCGCCGCGGTCGTGATCTCGATGGTCACGTCCTGCGCGCGCAGCCGGCGGCGGGTCTCCTCGAGCATCATCTCGGTGATCCGGCGCAGCTGGTCCGTCTCGAGCTGCCGGAAGATGATGATCTCATCGATCCGGTTGATGAACTCGGGACGCAGCTGCTCACGCAGCCGCCGGTCCAGCTTGTCGCGCAGGTCGCGGTCCGGGTCCCAGCCGGCGTCGCCGGTGGCGAAGCCCACGCTGCGCTTGGTGCCGTTGATGATGTCCGAGCCGAGGTTGCTGGTCATGATCAGTACGGTGTTCTTGAAGCTCACCGTACGGCCCTGGCTGTCGGTCAGCCGCCCGTCGTCCAGCACCTGAAGCAGGATGTTGAACACGTCCGGGTGGGCCTTCTCGACCTCGTCCAGCAGAACCACGGAGTACGGCCGCCGCCGCACCGCCTCGGTCAGCTGCCCCGCCTCGTCGTAGCCGACGTATCCGGGCGGGGCACCGACCAGCCGCGACACGGTGTGCCGCTCCTGGAACTCGCTCATGTCCAGCCGGATCATCCGGTCGGAGTCGCCGAACAGCGCCTCGGCCAGCGAGCGTGCCAGCTCGGTCTTGCCGACGCCGGTCGGGCCGAGGAACAGGAAGCTGCCCACCGGCCGGTCCGGGTCGCCGAGCCCGGCCCGCGAGCGCCGCACCGCCTCGGCGACCGCGGCCACCGCGTCGTCCTGGCCGACCACGCGGTCGTGCAGGTGCCCCTCGAGGCGCAGCAGGCGGTCCCGCTCCTCCTCGGTGAGCTGCGAGACCGGGATTCCGGTCGCGCGCGACACGACGTCGGCGATGTCCGCCTCGGTCACCTGCGGGACGCCCTCGCCCGTGGTGCCCGCGGCGTCGATCTGCGCCCGTACCTCATTGATCTTGTCCCGAAGCTCGGAGGCCCGCTCGTAGTTCTCGGCCGCAACCGCCTGGTCGCGGTCCCGGGTCAGCTGCTCGAGCTCACGCTCCAGCTCGCGGGTGTCGGCCGACGGGGTCTTCACCCGCAGCCGGACCCGCGCGCCGGCCTGGTCGATCAGGTCGATCGCCTTGTCCGGCAGGAACCGGTCGGTGATGTAGCGGTCGGACAGCTCCGCCGCGGCGTCCAGCGCCTCGTCGGTGATCCGCACCTGGTGGTGCGCCTCGTAGTTGTCCCGCAGGCCGCGCAGGATCGCCACGGTGTCCTCGACGCTCGGCTCGCCGACCATGATCGGCTGGAAGCGCCGGGCCAGGGCCGCGTCCTTCTCGATGTTCTTGCGGTACTCGTCCAGCGTGGTCGCGCCGACCACCCGCAGCTGGCCGCGGGCCAGGGCGGGCTTGAGCATGTTGCTGGCGTCCATCGCGCCACCGTCGCCGCCACCGCCGGCCCCGACGAGCGTGTGGATCTCGTCCAGGAACACGATCAGGCCGTCGCCGGAGTTCTGGATCTCGTCGATGACCTTGCGCAGGCGCTCCTCGAAGTCGCCCCGGTAGCGAGTGCCCGCGACCAGGCCGGCCAGGTCGAGCTGCACGACCCGCTTGCCCTCCAGGGTCAACGGCACGTCGTTGTCCACGATCCGCTGGGCCAGGCCCTCCACGATCGCGGTCTTGCCGACGCCCGCCTCGCCGATCAGCACGGGGTTGTTCTTGGTACGCCGCGACAGTACTTCGACGGCCTGCTCGATCTCGTCGGCCCGGCCGATCACCGGGTCGATCTCGCCGCGCCGGGCCAGGTCGGTCAGGTCCACGCCGTACTGCTCGAGGGTCGGGGTGCTGCTGTTGCCGTTGCCGCCGCCGGTACCGCCGCCGCCGTTGGCCGCCGCGGCCTGCAACGACTGCGGGTCGAGCTTGCCGGCCATCAGGCGCCCGGCCGCGGAGTCCGGGTTCAGGCCCAGCGCCATCAGGATGTGCTCCGGGCCCACATAGGACGAGCCCAGCGCGCGCGACACCTGCAGGCTGTCCAGCAGCGCCCGCTTGGCAGCCGGGGTCAGCGCGACCTGCTCCGGCAGCGCGTCACCGGGCAGCCGCGACGGCCGTCCGAGGGCCGCGAGCAGCGCCTCGGGGTCCCCGCCGGCGCGGCGCACGCTGGCCTTCAGCGGCTCCTGCTGCAACGCGGCCCAGAGCAGGTGGTCAGTGTCGAGGTCGGCGATCGCCTTGCCCTCGTCGGCCAGTTCGGCGGCCCGCCGCGCGGCGTCCGACAGGACCTCGCGGCCCTCGTTGCTCATGTACTTCGTGATATCGATCCGCTGCGCACGGCGCGGCTCGGCCGCTCCGAAGAAGCGCGCGAACAGGTCGTCCCACTCGCCGGGTCCCCCCGGTCCCAAGGGTCCGATACTCATGTCGTCTTCTCTCTCCTGTGTTCCCGAGCGCACCGCGGAAAGTCCGAAACCCGCGACACACAGAGGGTTACAGCGCCCCGAAGGACCGTTTGATTCCCGTTGTGAGACGCTGCTCTCATGTCCGACCCACTGCTCGTCGTCGACGGCGCGAACGTCGTTGGATCGGTGCCGGACGGCTGGTGGCGTGACCGTGCCGGTGCGGCGGTCCGCCTGCGCGACCGGCTCGTCCCCGTAACGTCCGCGGGGTTGGCGGATCTTCCCGGGCCCGTCGAGGTCGTTCTGGTCGTGGAGGGCAAGGCCCGAGACATTCCGGAGATCGAGGGGGTACGGGTGGAGCGCGCCGCCGGCTCCGGCGACGACGCGATCGTCGGCGTCGTCACGGCCGCTCCCCCGGGCCGGCGCGTCGTCGTGGTGACCGCCGACCGGGGGCTCCGCGACCGGGTCACCGCGCACGGAGCCGAGGTCCGGGGACCCGCCAGCCTCCCGCGCTGAGCCGTGCGGCAAACGGGGCAGGCAGGCCGAACTACCCCCATCACCGACGGCTATTGTCGTCATTGAGAGACACCCCCAGCACTGCAGGAGGCTGCACGAGTGGCCAGCGTCGCCGAGGTCAGAGCGGCCGTGGATGCCGCGCTCCAACAGGTCACTGAAGGACAGGCGGCGATCCAGGCGGCACGGGAAAAGCTCAGCGAGGCCCAGAGGAGCCTCGCGGCCGCCCTGGACGGCAGCGCCAACGAGGCGGTCGGCGCCGCCCACGCGTCGCTGTCGCAGGCCGACCAGCAGCTCGAAGAGTGCCTCGGCGCCACCCTGCTCGCGATCGAGCAGGCGCAGACCTACACGGCGACGCTGTAACGACGATGTCCCTGCTCCAGGAACTGGGCGCGCAGATCCGGGCGACCTCGGACGAACTGCCCACCGGTCTCGTCACCGTCGCGATGGAACGGCTGCGCAGCGCGACCGAGCTGCTCACGTGGGTGCGGGAGGCGTCCGTCGATCCGATCGGCGTACCGCTGCTGGGCAACGCGACCGAGCATGCCGAACATGCCGCCGCGGCGCTCCGGGTCGCCCAGGACGCGATAGCCGCGTACCTGGGTGTGCTCGGGCTCGCCGCCGACGCGGACCGGCCGCCGGACGGCGACTGGCGGACCGGCTTGGACGACCGGGCGACGCCCCCGCCCGGGGGCCCTCCGCCGGGATCCGGCGCACCACCGGGTCCGCCGGACGGCCACCGACCACCGCCGGAGAAGCTGGGCCCGTGGTGGCAGCAGCGCGTCTCGGAGCTGACCGGCGAGCCGCCGGCCAAACCGGAGGACGTCGCGGCCCAGCATCCGTCCACCGCCGAGCTGCTGCGCCGGGTCGCCGGCGACGTGCGGACCGGCGACCGCGCCCGGCTCGGCCGTGACCTGCAGAACGTCGACGCCGCCACCGGCCTCGGGCTGTCCGCCGTGACGCCGCCCGTCATGCACCGCCTGGCCGGTGATCTGCTCGGCCACGAACCTCGCGCGGACGACCTCCCGCGGCTGCGTACCGCGGTGTCGGGCCGGGTGCGATCGCTGCTGCCCGGCACGTCGCCCGGTATCCTGGACGCCCTGCTGGCGCGGATCTGCCGGGCGCCCGCGCCGGCCGAGCGGCCCGCGCACCCAGCCGACAACGCAGTCACCGCCAGCGTGCTGACCGGCGTGCTGCTGGCCCGCCTCGGCCGGGACCCGGCCACGCTCGACCCCGCCGCGCCGGAGCCGCTGCGGCGCCGTGACGCCGATGCCTGACTCCACCGCCCAGCAGGTGCTCGAGGTGCGCGCGGCGCTGGCGCAAGCGCTCGGTGCCGCGGACGCCGCGCTGGCGGCCGCCCAGCGCCGGCATCTCGCGACGGTGGAGCGCCGGGACCGGGTCGTGGCGGCCGCCCGGCAGCAGAAGGTGAAGCTGGCGACCGAACGCGACCGGCGGCTGCGGGAGATCGCACACCAGCACCGGGACAATCTCGCCACGCTGGCCGGCGCGGCTGCCGAGGCCGGCCGCCGCAGCGCGCCGGGCGCCGCGGGAGCGCTGTGGGGCTGTCTCTTATAC
>JBKOWB010000269.1:0-16740 GCA_046724195.1 Actinomycetota bacterium | reverse complement strand
GCGCTCAGCTGGCCAGCCCGCGCGGGCACCGCGACCTGCCGACGGTCTTACGCGCGGAGCAGGCCGCCAATCTGGTCGCCGCCCTGCGGCGCGCCGACGAGACCCCCGAGACGCGGGCATTGGAGCTGAGGGACCGGGCCGTTCTAGAGATGCTCTATGCCACCGGGGTACGGGTGAGCGAGCTGTGCGGCCTCGACCGCGCGGACGTCGACGACGCCCGCCGCGTCATCCGGGTCCTCGGTAAGGGCGCCAAGGAGCGGTCGGTTCCGTACGGCCTTCCGGCCCAGTGCGCTCTCGACGAGTGGCTGCGCGTGGGCCGCCCCGAACTGGCCAAGAATGCGCGCGACGCCGATGCCCTCTTCCTTGGCGTACGGGGCGGGCGCGTGCAGCAGACCGTCGTACGGCGGATCGTGGCCGCGGCCGCCCGGGCTGCTGGGCTACCGCACACCAGCCCGCACGACCTGCGGCACTCCGCGGCCACCCACCTGCTCGACGGGGGCGCCGACTTGCGCGCGGTCCAAGACCTGCTCGGACACGCCTCGCTGTCCAGCACGCAGATCTACACCCACGTGTCGACGGAACGCCTTCGCGCAGCGTTCAAGCAGGCCCACCCTCGCGCCTGAACGGGCGGGTCGGGCGCACAGAGCCCGTACCATCGGCAACGTGAGCGCCGGAGATCCGCCCCCGCCCATTCCGGGAGCTCGCCTCCTCTTTTCGCTCGATCCCGCGGTGTCCTACCTCAATCATGGGGCGCTCGGCGTCGTCCCGATCAGCGTCCAGCGCGCCCAGCAGCGCCTGCGCGACGAGGCCGAGTCCAATCCGCTCAAGTTCTACGCGCAGGGGCTCCTCGATCGGATCATCCATACCCGACGGCATCTCGCCGGGTTTCTCGGTGCCGACCCGGACGGCAGTGCGCTCGTACCGAACACCACCGCCGGTGTATCGCTGGTGCTGCAGTCGGTGCGGCTCGCAGCGGGCGACGA
This sequence comes from Actinomycetota bacterium, assembly GCA_046724195.1. GTDB lineage: Bacteria > Actinomycetota > Actinomycetes > Mycobacteriales > Micromonosporaceae > Actinoplanes. Next base: position 15,757 of record JBKOWB010000269.1, on the reverse strand, counting down.
GGTGCTGCTCACCGACCATGCGTACGGTGCCGTCGCGCTCGCCGCGCGCCGGCAGTGCCGCCGGGCCGGCGCGACCGCGCGGACCGTCGCGCTGCCCTTGAGCGCGCCCGACGCCGAAATCGTCGCCCGGATCGCGGCGGCGCTGCGCCCTGGCAGGACGAAGCTGCTGATCGTCGATCAGCTCGCGTCGGCCACAGCCCAGGTCCTTCCGGTACGAGCCATCGCCGCGGCCGCCCGAGAGCGCGACATCCCGGTTCTGGTCGACGCCGCACACGCGCCGGGCATGTTGCCGGTCGACGTGTCGGCAGTTGGCGCCGATTTCTGGGTAGGGAATCTGCACAAGTGGGCCTTCGCGCCCCGCGGTACAGCGCTGCTCGCCGTCGCGCCGGAGTGGCGGCGCCGGATCGACCCCCTGGTCGCCTCCTGGGAGCTGGACGCCGGCTTCCCGCTATCGGTGGAGTTTCAAGGCACGCTGGACTACACCCCCTGGCTGGCCGCGCCAGCAGGATTGTTCGTGCTGCGTACGCTCGGGGTCGAAGCGGTCCGTGCGCACAACGCCGCGCTGGCCGCGTACGGGCAGCGAGTGGTCGGGGCGGCCCTGGGCCTCGCGCCGGCCGACCTACCCGCCCCAGGCGGAACCGCGGCCGATCTCGCCACCCCCCGCGGAACCGCGGCCGGTCTCGCCGTCCCCGCCGCAACGGCGACCGCAATGCGAATCCTGCCGCTGCCCGCGGGCCTGGCCACGACCCAGGCCGAGGCCCACGCGCTGCGCCAGCACATTGCCGACAAGCTGGCGACCGAGACCGCAGTTACCGCGTGGGGCGGTCGCGGCTGGCTGCGGCTGAGTGCCCAGGTATACAACCGGCCCGACGAGTACGACCGCCTGGCCGAGCGGCTGCCGCCCCTGCTCAGCGCACTCCAGTGGTGAGCGCCATCAACGGCAAGTTTCGCAACGGTGAGTCCGCTCGCCTACGACGCCAGCGGTAGCAGCCGGACCCGGCCAAGGCCGAGCAGCGCCAACGGGTCCAGGTAGTACTCGCCCCGACGCAAGCCCCAGTGCAGGCATGCCTCGGCCGGACAGCCCGGGTGGCCTCCATCGAGCACGCCGAGGTGCGCTCCGGCGGTGACCGGATCGCCCGCGCGCAGCGAGCTCGTGACAGGCTCGTAGGTGGTCCGCAGGCCGCCCGGGTGGGCGATGCTCACGACGCCGCGACCGGCGAGCGTGCCCACGTAGGCCACCGTCCCTGCTCCGGCGGTTCGCACGACCGACCCGGGCGGCGCGGCGAGATCGACGCCCCGGTGCCCGGGGAGCCAGGGTTGCGGCGGCGGATCGAACCGCCGGACGACATGCGGCGTATCCACCGGCCATACGAACGCGGAAACAGGGCCAGCCGGCAGCGCACGGCCGGCGGGAAAGGCGAGGCCGGCGGGAAAGGCGAGGGCGAGGACGCGCGAAGGCACGGCGGGTCGAACAGCCGACGCCGGGCGATCAACGACGGACGGCCCACCCAGAACCAGGAGCAGCGAGAACAACAGAGGCATGCCCGGCAGCCTCCCGCTGCGCCGGCGCTGCCGCCGGGGCGGTGTGGACGGCGCCGCGATGTGGATAACCCGGCGCGCCGACCGGAATCGTGCTAGGCGGTTTCGGAGAAGCCGTCGCCCGCGGCGGTTCCCTAGCATGAGGGTCGTCCCCATCAAGACTCGCAGGGAGGAAACCTGCCATGAAGGACGCCGAGAAGTCCGCCAAGAGCACCGCGGCGACCGACAAGAAGTTCCAGGGGTTCACGGACGAGGAACGAGGCGCGATGAAGGAGCGCGCCCAAGAGCTGAAGGCGGCCGCGCGCCGCGGCCCGCGCGAGAAGGCGGTGGACGAGGAAAGCGCCGTGCTCGCGAAGATCGCCGGGATGCCGGAACCGGATCGCGCCATGGGCGAGCGGCTCCATGCCGTCATCACAGCCAGCGCGCCGGCCCTCTCGCCGAAGCTCTGGTACGGGATGCCCGCCTACGCCAAGGACGGCAAGGTCGTCTGCTTCTTCCAAAACGCGCAGAAGTTCAACACGAGGTACGCGACGCTCGGCTTCAACGACGCGGCGAACCTCGACGAAGGCACCATGTGGCCGACCGCCTTCGCCCTGACGGAGTTGACCGCCGCCGACGAGGCAAGGATCGGTGCGCTCGTGAAGAAAGCCGTGAGCTGAGGATGGGCCTAGCCGCCGAAGCCCGCCTCGTCCGGGAGGGAGATGTCGGGCTTCTCCAGCTCCTCGACGTTCACGTCCTTGAACGTCATGACGCGCACGTTCTTGACGAACCGGGCCGGCCGGTACATGTCCCAGACCCAGGCGTCATGCATCTCGACCTCGAAGTACACCTCGCCGTCCGAGTTGCGCACGTGCAGGTCCACCTGGTTCGCCAGATAGAACCGGCGCTCCGTCTCCACGACGTACGAGAACTGGCGGACGATGTCGCGGTACTCCCGGTAGAGCTGCAGCTCCATCTCGGTCTCGTACTTCTCGAGATCCTCTGCGCTCATCGCTTCTCGCCCTCCATGGCCTCATCATCCCCCACCGGCGTCAGCGGCTGAGGCTGCTCGCCCAACGCCACGCCGACGGTACCCTCCACCGCTGGCCAGAGCATCAGCGGCTCGTCGTCTGGCCCGGATGCGCCCAGCCGGGCGCCGTCGATAAGGACGGGACGGCGAGCCCGCGGCGGCCGATTTCCCCGCCCGGAGACCGCCGCCACATTCACGTAGGAAAATCGGTGCTCGATACACGGACCATGCAAGATCAGCGCCGCACTGTGCTCGTCGGTGACGTAGCCCTTGTGCTCGGCGAAGCCGTAGTGCGGATATCGACCGTCCAGCTCGACCATCAGCCGATCCCGGGTCACCTTGGCCAGCACGCTGGCCGCCGCCACGCACGCCGCCACCCGGTCGCCCTTCCAGACGGCCAGGCCGGGCGCGCCCAACCCGTCGACCGGGAAACCGTCCGTCAGCACGTACTCGGGCCGGGTCGTGAGCGACGCGAGCGCGCGTCGCATCGCGGACAGGTTGCAGACGTGCAGGCCGCGGGCATCGACCTCGGCCGGCGGGATGATCACGACCGAGTAGGCCAACGCCCGGACCACGACGTCGGCGTAGACCCGCTCGCGCGCGGCGGGGGTGAGGAGCTTCGAGTCGGCGAGCTCTTCGATCTCGCCGCGCTTGCCCTCGGGCAGGATCGCCGCGGCGGCCACCAGCGGCCCGGCGCAGGCGCCGCGGCCGGCCTCGTCAGCGCCGGCCACATAGCGGAAGCCGCGGCGCTGCAGCGCACGCTCGAGTGCGTACAGGCCGGCTTCGCGGCGGATCACCGTGCGGGAGGGGGTCAACATCTCAACGACCCTTTCCTGGTACGCCGGTGCAGCGGCGCAGTAGGTCGGCCAGGTCCTCGGGGAACACGGTCTCGTCGGTGGCGTCCAGCTCCGCGGCCGACCACCAGCGGTGCGCATCGATGGTGAGCTGCTCCTCGGTGTCGAAGCCGGCCGTGTCGACCTGCCACTCCTCGACCCGCAGGAGGTAGAAGTCCTGATCCTGCCGGTATCGCTGATGGTCGTAGCTGAACTCGGTCACCTGGTGCCAGACCGGTTCGCCCAGGTCGGCCGGGTCGACGCGGAGCCCGGTCTCCTCGAACAGCTCCCGGGCAGCGCCCTCGGCGGAGGACTCCCCGTCGTTGAGTCCGCCGCCCGGCGTGAACCACCACCTCAGTGCGGGCCGGGCGGGGTCGCCCCCACGCAGCAGCAAAGTGCGGTCCGCGCCGTCGACCAGCACTACGCGGGCGGCCCGCCGGTCCCTGATGGTCACGCACCCAGCCTATTGCGCGACTGGTCGATCTTTCGACCGGGTCACTTAGCCGGCGCCGGCGCGGGGATGCCGTCGAACTGTTTGGGCACCGACAGCCAGCCCGCCCGGTTGACGGGCCAGAAGATCGTGAACGCCCGCCCTACTATCGCGTTCTTGTCGATGGTCGCCTCGGTGATGTTCTCGGTCTGCTCCCAATGTTCGAGGGAGTCGCCCGAGGCAGAGCGGTGATCGCCCATCATCCAGAGCCGGCCGGCCGGCACGGTGATGTCGAACGGTTCGTCGGCGGCCGGGTCCTGGGTGCCGTCGGCGTCGGTGTAGATGAACGGCTCGTCGAGCGAGTGCCCGTTGACCATCAGACGCTGCTGGGCGTCGCAGCAGACCACGCGGTCGCCGCCGACGCCGATGATGCGCTTGATGAAGTCCTCGCCTTCGGTGCCGCTCTGCCAGTCCTCGGGAGCCTTGAACACGACGATTTCGCCGCGGTGAGGATCGCGGAAGTCGTAGACGAGCTTGTTGACCAGCACGCGGTCGAGCACGTTCAGCGTGTGCTCCATCGACGGCGACGGGATGTAGAACGTCTGCAGCACGAAGGCGCGCACCAGGACGGCGACGAGGATCGCCACACCCAGCAGAATTGGTAGTTCTCGCCAGAACGAACCCCGGCGCTTCTCGGTCTGCTCGTCAATCACGAGGGGAGCCTACGACGCGAGGATGTGAACATCGGTCCCGAACGCGCCGATAAACCGGCACTTAATAGGAACGGCAGGACAATTACGTCAGTGGCCGGGTCGCGATCACGCTTGGGTATTGGGCCGATCGGCGCGGCCGCGACGGGATGTGCAGCTGCGTACGATTTCCAGCCGTCGGGGACATGCAGGCTGGTGAACCGGCTACTCGGCCAGACGATCACGAAGGCGCGGCCGATGACGTTGTCGATCGGTACGGGACCCTGACAGCGCGCGTCCTGAGACACCGCGCGATGGTCGCCCATGACGAACATCTCACCTGCGGGGACGGTCACCTCGGCGAACCGCCGGCTGGTGCACTGCCGTGGATTCGGCGGGGCGTCGAGCGGCGAGTTGTCCTGCACGTACGGCTCATCGATGCCCTCGCCATTGACGGTTATCCGACCCTTGTCGTCACAGCAGGCGACCTTGTCGCCCGGCAGGCCGATCACCCGCTTGATGAAGTCGCGCTCGCCGGGGCGGCTGATCCCGACCAGATCTCCGATCGTACGGCCGAGCTTCGCCCCGAAGGCCTGGCTCACCGGCTCCGTCACCTCGGGAGCCCAGTTGTCGGTGCCCCGGAACACGACGATCTCGCCGCGCACCGGGTCCCGCATGTCGTAGACGACCTTGTTGACCAGCACCCGGTCGCCGACCAGCAGGGTGTTCTCCATCGATCCCGACGGGATGAAGAAGGCCTGGACCAGGAACGTGCGGATCAGTACCGCGAGGCAGAACGCCACCACGAGCAGCAGCGGAAGCTCCTGCCAGAGCGGCATCTCCTTGCGCCGGATCACTCGCCCGCGCCGCCGGCCGCTCGAGGCGCCGCCCCGATAGCCCTCCGTCTGTCCCACGCTACGCATCTCCCGCCGCCGTCCCGGCCGACCCACGCCCCAGATACAGCACTACCGCCCGAGGCCCCCGAAACGGGAACGGTCGGGCGGTAATGCGAATGGCCAGCCAGCGCGGCAAACACCGCAGTGGCACTGTTTCCCATCCGTCACTCGCGCAAGCGTAGTTCGCCCGCGCAGCTAACGTCAGTCCGAGTGAGTACGGCCCGGGACGCGATGGGGTTCAGCTGGTGGTCTGCTTCTCGCGCAGCTCCTTGATCTTGGCCTTCTTGCCACGCAGCTCGCGCAGGTAGTAGAGCTTGGCCCGCCGTACGTCGCCACGGGTCACGACCTCGATGCGGTCGATGACCGGGCTGTTGATCGGGTACGTCCGCTCGACGCCGACGCCGAAGCTGATCTTCCGGACCTTGAAGGTCTCGCGCAGGCCGCCGCCCTGACGGCTGATCACGACGCCCTGGAAGATCTGGACGCGGGAGCGGTTACCTTCCACGACCCGGGCGTGCACCTTGACCGTGTCGCCCGCGCGGAAATCGGGAATGTCGGTGCGCTGCGACTGGGCGTCGAGAGCGTCCAGCGTGTTCATCGCTGCATCCTGTCGTACTCAAAGCGCACCGGGAGTTCGATGCGCGAATGGGTGATTCTGAACTCCCGCATGTCGGGAGCTCCTCGTCCGGCCGCCACGGCGTGGGGACGAACGGCAACCTCACTACTTTGCCACATCGTGGCCGATGATCCGAAATCCGCCCTCCGCGAGCGCGGTCCGGTCCTTCTCGTCGAGTAGTTCGGGCGGATACGCGGCGAGCATGTCGGGACGGCGGTCGGCCGTACGCAGCAGGCTCTGGAAACGTCGCCAGCGGGCGATTCTGCCGTGATCGCCGGAGCGCAGTACCTCGGGCACCTCGTGGCCGCGCCAGGAGGCGGGCTTGGTGTAGACGGGCGCCTCGAGGAGGCCGGCCGCGTGCGACTCCTCGTTCAGCGAGTCGGCGTTGCCGAGCACGCCAGGCAGCAGCCGGGTTACCGCCTCCATGATCGCGATAACGGCCACCTCGCCGCCGAAGAGCACGTAGTCGCCGAGCGACACCTCGCGGACCGGCATCCGGTCGGCGGCGTCGTCGAGGACCCGCTGGTCGATGCCTTCGTACCGGCCACAGGCGAAGATCAAGTGCGGAGCGACGGCAAGCTCGTGAGCGTCGGCCTGGGTGAACGGCCGTCCGGCCGGCGACGGCACGACGAGCAGTGAATCGGCGCCCGCGACCGACGAGAGCGCCGCGCCCCACGGCTCCGGGCGCATGACCATGCCCGGGCCGCCGCCGTACGGCGTGTCGTCGACGGTCCGGTGGACATCCGTGGTCCAGGTGCGCAGATCGTGCACGGACACGTCGAGTAGCCCGGCGCTTCGCGCCTTGCCGATCAGCGACAGGTCGAGCGGGCCGAAGTACTCGGGAAAGATCGAGATGATGTCGACGCGCATCGGCTATAGGTCCAGCAGACCTTCAGGCAGGTCTACGACGATGCGGCCGGCCTGGATGTCGACTTCCGGCACGAGCTGACCGACGAACGGGATGAGCGCTGTCCCGCCGCCGGTCTTGGTGAGCACGATCAAGTCGGACACCGGCGGGTGCTCGATGCGCTCGACCTCACCCAGCACGGTGCCGTCGGTGCCGACCACGGACAGGCCGACCAGCTGGTGGTCGAGAAACTCGTCCGGGTCGTCGGGTGGGGCGACGTCGGCGCTGTCGACCTGGAGCAGCACCCCGCGCAGTGCCTCGGCGACGTTCCGGTCGTGGATGCCAGCGAACTGGGCGATGACGCGGCCCTGGTGCCACCGCACCGACTCGAGCGTGAGCTTGTCCGGCACCCGGTACGGAACGCCCGGAGCGGAAGCGCCGGTGGAGGGACCGGTGCTCACCCGGCGGTCCCGCGGGACCTCCGTCGTGAACACCGATCCGGCCACGAAGCGCGCTTCGGGTTCGTCGGTCCGCACGGTCACCAGGACCTCCCCATGGATGCCGTGAGGCTTCCCGATGTGACCGACGACGAGCAGCAACTGTGCTCCTTCCAGCGCCCGGACCTCCGGTCGGCGCGGAGAACCCGGAGAAACCATGTAAGTTCCAGCGCCTGGACCTCCGGTCGGCGCGGAGAACCCGGAGAAACCATGTAAGTTCCAGCGCCTGGACCTCCGGTCGCCGCGGAGAACCCGGAGAAACCACGCAAAGGATCAGTACGCGTCGACGATGTCGACGCGGATACCGCGCCCACCGATCGAGCCTATGACCTGGCGCAACGCCTTGGCCGTACGCCCGCCGCGGCCGATGACCGTGCCCAGGTCCTCCGGGTGCACGCGCACCTCGAGTCGCTTGCCGCGGCGCGAGTCCACCAACCGGACCCGGACGTCGTCCGGGTTGTCGACGATGCCTTTGACGAGGTGCTCCAGCGCGGGCCGGAGCGCCCCGTCAGTTCGCGTCGGCGCCGGCACCGGCCGGGTCCTCTGCCGTCTCGGCCACCGCTTCGCGGTTCGGCTCCGCCGGTTCGGCGGCCTTCGGCTCTGCCGGCTCGGCGGCCTTCGGCGCGGCGGTCTCGGTAGCCTTCGGCTCCGCCGGCTCGGCGGCCTTCGGCGAAGCGGTCTCGGCAGCCTTCGGCGCGGCGGTCTCGGCAGCCTTCGGCACGGCGGTCTCGGCAGCCTTCGGCGCGGCGGTCTTGGCGGCCTTCTTCGCCGGCCTGGCCGGGGTCTCGGCGACGCCCGCGGCGGCCTTCGCCTCGGCCTCGTACGTGGCCTGGCGGCTGACCTTCTCGGGCGCGACGAGCAGCGGCGGCGGGGCCGGCAAGCCCTTGAACTGCTGCCAGTCGCCGGTCTTCTCGAGGATGCGCTGTACGGCCCCGCTCGGCTGCGCGCCGACCGACAGCCAGTACTGCACCCGCTCGGACTTCACCTTGATGACCGACGGGTCTTCCTTCGGGTGATAGATGCCGACGTATTCGATGGCACGGCCGTCGCGCTTGGTGCGCGAGTCGGCGACGACGATGCGATACTGCGGGTTGCGGATCTTGCCCATCCGCAGGAGCCGGATCTTAACGGCCACGGTCTTGTTCGCTCCTGTTGCGATGACGACCGGCCCAGTCCGGGGCCGGTACGCGGGTGAGCCGACGGCACCCACGTGGGGGTATGGGGCCGATGTCTCGTGGACTGGCATCGCGTTCAGGGTTAGAGGGCGCCGCACGCGTGCCGGATACCAGCCGTCCATTCTGCCAGAAGCCCGCGCCGACCTCCCAATCACCCCGCCCCACCCCGCGCCCACTGCGACGATCATGGGGTTAGCGACGGACAAAACGACCATAACGCCGCGCTAACCCCATGATCAACGGGGAAGGGCAAGGCGGGCGCGGGCAAAAGGGCCATAACGTCGCGCCAACCTCATGATCAACGCGGGAGGGGCGGGCGGTCCCAGCCTGGGGGCAGCGCGCGCGGCACCGGCCAGGCCGGATCCGGCACGAAGTCGGTCCACGTGCCGTCGAACGGGAACTCGCCCGCCTCGATCAGCTTGGCGACCCGGCGGCCCTCCGCCCGGACCGCCGCCTCGTCTTGCACCCAGTAGTGCTCGGGCAGCGCCAGCCGCTCGGCGAACTCGTCCTCGTCCTTCCACCACCAGGTCCGATCCGGCGCCACGACGATGTCGAGGTCCTGGTCCACGACGTCGATCCCGGCCACGCCGCCGTCGTCCCAGCGAAGGGCGCGTTCCTCGAGGTTGACGTACCACTCGGTGAACCGGCCCTCGTCGTCGCGGAAGAACCACACCGAGTGGTCCACGTCCGGCGGGATGAACTTCAGGATGCCCGGCCCCTGCCACGTGCCGTTGACCAGGTGGTGACCCAGGCCGACCCACTCGGCGAACGCCATCGATCGGACGCTCCGGCCATCGACCGCGACCTCGACCGCGACGGCAGAGCCGCGGGCCAGCCAGAGCAGGAGCCCGCGATCGTCGTCGGAGAGGACCCGGCACGGGCGCACGTTCACCACCCGGCCGGCCGAGATGTTGCGATAGAGAACCGGCCGGCCCTCCGCGAATCTCATCAGTACGCGCGCGCCATGATCGCGAACAGGTTCGGCTCCTCGTCGGAATCGGGCACCGTGCCGTCCGGCCGGACCAGGCACCGTACCGTCACGGACTTGCCGTTCGCGTCGGCCTCTCCCTCGGCACCGACCGCCGACCACGGCACCCGGGCCCACCCGGTCTGCGCCGCCTCGATGGCGTCGCCGAGCGTCTTGACGTCGACCGTGCGGTCCTCGCGGAACGTCAGCGCGTCGTCGAACATGATCTGCTGGTCCGCCTTGAGCGCCCCGGTCACGTCGGCCACCACGTCGCCGAGCGCGATCGGCGACTTGGCGCCGTCGACGCGGCGGACCACCACCGCGTTACCCGCCACGAGATCCCTGGGACCGACCTCGACGCGTACCGGAATGCCCTTGAGCTCGGCGTCGACGGCCCGGCGGCCGAACGGCACGTCGCCGCGATCGTCGAGCGCGACCCGCACGCCGGCGGCCTTGAGGTCGTCGCGCAGCTTGGTGGCGGCCTCGATCACGCCCTCGCCCGCCTTCACCACCATGACCTGCACCTGGGTCGGCGCCAGCCGCGCCGGCAGCCGCAGGCCGTTATCGTCACCGTGCACCATGATCAGGCCGCCGATCATCCGGGTGGTCGAGCCCCAGGACGTGGTCCAGGCGTACTCGACGCCGCCCGCCGACGACGTGTACGTGATGTCGAACGCCTTGGCGAAGTTCTGCCCCAGCTCGTGCGACGTGCCCATCTGCAGGGCCTTGCCGTCGCCCATCATGGCCTCGAGCGTCATGGTGTTGGTGGCACCGGCGAACCGCTCCCCCACGGTCTTGCGACCGGGCACGACCGGGATCGCCAGCACGTTGACCATGAAATCCTCGTACACCTCGTGCAGGATCTTGCGGGCGTAGTCGCGCGCGTCTGCCTCGCTGGCGTGCGCGGTGTGGCCCTCCTGCCAGAGAAACTCGGTGGTCCGCAGGAACGTACGCGGCCGCAGCTCCCAACGCACGACGTTGGCCCACTGGTTCAGCAGCAGCGGCAGGTCCCGGTACGAGTCGATCCACTTGGCCATGAACTCGCCGATGACCGTCTCGCTGGTCGGCCGCACCACGATCGGCTCGGCGAGCTGCTTGCCGCCCGCGTGCGTGACCACGGCGAGCTCGGGCGAGAAGCCCTCCACGTGCTGGGCCTCGCGGTGCAGGTAACTCTCCGGGATGAAGAGCGGAAAGTACGCGTTCTCCGCGCCGGCCTCCTTGATCCGGGCGTCCATTTCGGCCTGCATGTGCTCCCAGATGGCGTACCCGGTGGGGCGGATCACCATCGTGCCGCGGACGGGACCGTTGTCGGCCAGCTCTGCCTTGGCGATGAGGTCCTGGTACCAGCGGGGGAAGTCCTCCGCGCGGGGAGTGAGCACGCGAGCCATGACCGCACATCGTAGTGACCGCCCGGCGGCGCCCGGCCGTCCGGGTGCGGGCTCAGCGGACGACGCGGCCGCGCAGCACGATCCGGCCCGGATGCCGGACCACGTCCAGGTTCGCCCGCGGGTCCTCGGGATAGACCACGAGGTCGGCCAGGCCACCCTCGACCAGCCCGGGGAAACCGAGCCAGGCACGCGCGTTCCAGGATGCCGAAGCCAAGACATCGACGGCCGGGATGCCGGAGTCGTGCAGCAGCAGGATCTCCTCCGCGGCCAGGCCGTGCCGGATGCCGCCGCCCGCGTCGGTGCCCACGTAGATCGGGACGCCGGCCTCGTGGGCGGCCCGCACCACCCCAGGGAACCGGTCGCGCAGCGTGAGCATGTGATCGGCGTACCCCGGGAACCGCGCCCGCGCTTGATCCGCGATCCCGCCGAAGCCCGTGATGTTGATCATGGTGGGCACCAGCGCCGTGCCACGCCGGGCCATCTCGTCGATCAGGTCCAGCGAGAGCCCGGTGCCGTGCTCGACGGAGTCGACGCCGGCCCGGACCATGATCTCCACGCCCTCCTCGGAGAACGTGTGCACGGCCGCCCGTGCACCGGCCGCGTGCGCCGCCTGTACCGCGGCGGCCATGGTGGCCGGGTCCCACGAGGGCGCGAGATCGCCGACGGACCGGTCGATCCAGTCGCCGACCAGCTTCACCCAACCCGTCCCGGCCTTCGCCTGCGCCGTCACGGCCGCGGCCACGTCCGCGCCGTCGACCTCCACGCCGATGTCGCGCAGGTAGCGCTTCGGCGCCGCGACATGGCGGCCTGCGCGCGCCAGTCGCGGCACGCCGGGCTCGTCGTCGAGTTCGGGATACGGGTACGGCGACCCGGCGTCCCGAAGCGCAAGCACACCTGCATCGCGGTCCGCGGCGGCCAGCTCGTGCGCCTCGTCGAGGCCGGTGATGGGCCGTGCCCCGGAGGCGATCCCGATATGGCAGTGTGCGTCCACGAGACCGGGCAGTATGTAGCCGCCGTCGCTCACGGTCTCGGCCCTGGCCACCGGCTCGAGCGTCACCCGGTCCCCGACCAGCCAAAGATCCCGGACTTCGCCCTCGGGCAGCACTACGCCGCGCACATGCAATGCCATGCGTCCAGTCCTACCCGATCACGACCTCAGTCCGTCGGCCGGGCGTGTCCAAGCGTTGCCTGACACCTCGCGGTCAGCGCAGGAAGATCGATGGTCACCGGATAGGGTGCCTCCGCGGCAAACACCTTGTCCGTGCTCCCCAGGATCTCGTAGCTGCCGTTGTCGCCCGGACCGAACTCGGTGAGGACGATGCCATGCTGATCGAGCGGATCGATGACCCAGTAGTGGGCCACCCCGGCAGCCGCGTAGACCTTTGCCTTGGCATACATGTCGCGGAAGTGCGAATCCGGCGAGATTACCTCCACGGCGAGGATGGCGTCCTCGACCGGCACCGGACTGACATTCGCGTGGGCACGTTTGATCACCACGACGTCCGGCCGCGGTTCGTTGCGGTAATCAATCTTGATCGAGAGGTCGAGGACGGGCATGAGGTCGGGTGGGCATTGGACCCGGAGCGCAAGCAGCACTTCGACTCCGATGTCCTGGTGGATGGCGGTAGGGGACGGCAAGATCAGCCTTCCGTCGATCAACTCGTAGCGAAGATCCTTCGGAAGGCTCGCCAAGTCGTCGACGGTCCAGTCCTGCTTGTCCGGCAGGTTCAGCGCGGCGGTCAATGGGCCCCTCCTCAAGGACGCCGTCACCCTAGTGACATCAGGCTACCGTTCGCCGGTGCAAGACGGCTTCCTGTGGATAACCCCGGACTGGCGATCGGGTCAGCGTGTGGTCTGGGCCAGGTAGGCGGTGGCGATCACCGCGTGCCGGCCGTCGTGGGGTGGATGTCCGGGCTCGGGCCCGGCACGCACATCCAGATCCACGTGCGGATCCGGGCCACGCCGGGCTGCTCCGCGGGTGTGGTCAGGTCGGTGGCGCAGAAGGCGCCGGCGACGTCCGCGACCCGCATGTCCGCGGTAGGCCCAGCCGCCGCCCCCGGGCATCAGCGTCACGGTGGTGGCGCCGTCGCGGCCATTTCCGCAGGTTAAGCCGACCGTAGCAAGACCGCACCCGGCCGGACGGGCGCCCGGTCAGCCCTTGTCGTCGTCCCGCTTCTTGGGCTGATTGGTCAACTTGTTGAAATCGAGCTTGGGCAGCTTGAAGCCCGGCGGGAGGCCGGGCGCACCGTCGCCGCCCATCATGCTCGGGTCCATGCCGGGGGGCAGTTGAGGCATGCCGCCCGGGAACCCGCCGGGCATGCCGCCGCCGACCCGCGGCCGGTTGCTGCCGCCCTTCGTGCCCTTGCGCTTGTTCTTCGGGCTCTTCGTGGCCTTCCGGCGGGCGCCGGGCAGGCCCATCATGCCGCCCATCTGCTTCATCATCTTCTGCGCGTCCGAGAAGCGGTTGAGCAGCTGGTTCACGTCCATGACCGTGACGCCCGAGCCGTCGGCGATGCGGACCCGGCGGGAGCCGTTGATGATCTTCGGGTTGGTACGCTCGCCCGGCGTCATCGAGCGGATGATCGCGGTGATCCGGTCGAAGTGCTTGTCGTCCAGCTCGGCAAGCTGGTCCTTGACCTGGCCCATGCCGGGCATCAATGCCAGCACGTTCGCGATCGGGCCCATCCGCCGCACCGCGATGAGCTGGTCGAGGAAGTCCTCGAGCGTGAACTGCTCGCCGCCGAGCAGCTTGGCGGTCATCTTCTCCTTCTGATCCTCGTCGAAGGCCTGTTCGGCCTGCTCGATGAGGGTCAGCACGTCGCCCATGCCGAGGATGCGGCTGGCCATCCGGTCGGGGTGGAAGACGTCGAAGTCCTCGAGCTTCTCGCCCGTGGACGCGAACAGGATCGGCTCGCCGGTGACGTACCGGACCGAGAGCGCCGCGCCGCCGCGGGCGTCGCCGTCGAGTTTGGCGAGGACCACCCCGGTGACGCCGACGCCGTCGCGGAACGCCTCGGCCGTAGTAACCGCGTCCTGGCCGACCATGGCGTCGACCACGAAGATGATCTCGTCCGGGTCCACCGCGTCGCGGATGTCCGCGGCCTGCTGCATCATCTCGGCGTCGATGCCCAGCCGGCCGGCCGTGTCGACGATGACGATGTCCTTGGCCGCGCGCCGGGCGTACTCGATCGAGTCCTTGGCCACCTGGACCGGGTCGCCGACCCCGTTGCCGGGCTGGGGCGCGTACACCTCGACGCCGGCCCGGCCGCCGAGGATCTGAAGCTGGTTGACCGCGTTGGGGCGTTGCAGGTCAGCCGCGACCAGCATCGGCTGATGGCCCTGGCCCTTGAGCCAGCGGGCCAGCTTGCCGGCGAGCGTGGTCTTACCGGAACCCTGCAGGCCGGCGAGCATGATCACGGTGGGCGGCTGCTTGGCGAACTGGAGTCGCCGGCCCTCGCCACCGAGGATGTTGATGAGCTCCTCGTGGACGATCTTGATGATCTGCTGGGCCGGGTTCAGCGCCTGGGAGACCTCGGCGCCGCGCGCCCGTTCCTTGAGGCTGGCGATGAACGCCCGGACCACCGGCAGCGCGACATCGGCCTCCAGCAGCGCGAGACGGATCTCGCGTGCGGTGGCGTCTATGTCGGCGTCGGTAAGCCGGCCCTTGCCCCGGAGTTTGGTGAAGATCCCGGAGAGGCGGTCGCTCAAGGTGTCAAACACGGCACAACTTCCCGTTGGTCAGCATGCAGGAGATCCCTGCAAGCCTAGCTGAGCTGAGCTGCTGGCTGAGCTGCTGGCCTCGCTGTCGCTCGGCGGCTCGCGCCTTAGACCCGCTGAGATACCGCAGTCGCTCCGGTCGCTGAGCTGGCTGGCCTCGCTCCGCTCGGCGGCTCACGCCTTAGACCCGGTGAGATACCGCAGTCGCTCCGGTCGCTCCGCTCCCTCCGCTTGGTGCGGCATCTCACCGGCGGCGCTCGCGGCTCCCTCCGCTTGGTGCGGCATCTCACCGGCGGCGCTCACAGCGCTGGCTGGCCTCGCTCCGCTCGGCGGCTCGCGCCTTAGACCCGCTGAGATAGCGCAGTCGCTCCGGTCGCTTCGCCCCCTCCGCTTGGTGTGCCATCTCACCGGCGGCACTCGCGGTGCGGATCTTCACCGGTTACGCATACGGTACGTCTTCGTCGCTGCCTCGATGCGTCGCTGAGACCGGGTGCCCGGAGCCAGCGAGCGCTTCGCCCTGCCGTACAGCCAGACGCCGCCGCCGATCACGACCGCGCCCACGATCAGGTATGACAGGCCGCCGAGCAGCGCGTGCAACAGCGCCACCGCGACCCACCCCACCACGATCACGCCCGCGACCATCGCCAGCGCCCACGCCACCGCCTTGCCCATCTCGGCCTCCCACCTCGTGGCCGCCAACCGGCCCGAACTCCACGATGCGCCTCGTACGCAAGGAACGTCCATCCGCCGCATCCCTGACCCCACCCGTAAGGGTCGGGAGCCGGAGAACGGAGGCACCCTAGACCGCCGCCAGCACCGCCGCTTCCACGCGATCCCGGTCCGCCGCGTCGGCCCACGCGCCGACCAGATAGAACGCGTCGACCACGTCGCCGCCCAGCGTCGAGATACGGGCCGCGCGAACCTCAGCGCCGGCCTCGTCCAGCGCCGTCGCCACCCGATACAGCAGCCCGGCGGAGTCGGCGGCGCGCAGCTCCACCACGGCCGCGTCGGTGGCCGCCTCGCGGTGCCAGACCACCCGCGGTGACGCGGCGTGGCCGCGGGCGCTCATCGCCCGGGCCCGCAACCGCTGCGTCACCGAGATGTCTCCGGCGGCCACCCGGCGCAGGTCGGCGGCGAGCGCCACTGGGTCGGCC
>JBKOWB010000249.1:0-7075 GCA_046724195.1 Actinomycetota bacterium | reverse complement strand
GGCAGCTCCTCCAGCACGTCGGCGAGCGTCCGGTCGCTGAGCGCGGCGGCGACCTCGTTGCGCCGGGCGTCCGGGAGGTCCTGCAGCGCGTTCGCCATGTCGGCCGGGCGCATCTGTTCGAGCAGCGCCAGCAGGTTCGACGTGCCCTGGGTGTCGGTCGGCGTCAGCAGGCCGCGTATCCGGTCGTACTCGACCTGGGAGACGTGCCCCCGTCGGGCCAGCCGGCCGGTGTGCTCGCGGACGGCGACCCGGGTGATGAGCCACTCGTTGTTGCGGTTGAGCTCCATGCCGAGGTCGACGACGTTGCCCACCTGGCCCTCGGGCTCGATCGTGACGCGGCGGTCCAGCAGGTCGCCGAGGACCAGCAGCTCGTTGGGGCGCTTCTCGAACCGGCGCAGGTTCAGCGTCCCGGTACTAAGGACGACCCCCTCGGCGTCCATCGAGGTGATCCGGCCGATCGGCAGGAAGATCCGCCGGCGCAGCGCCATCTCGGCGACGAGTCCCACCACCTGCGGCGGTTTGGCGCTGGTGCGCAGCCGGACCACGGCGTCCCGGACCCGTCCGACCCGATCGCCGTTGGGGTCGAAGACGGGCAACCCGGCAAGCCGCGCCAGATATACCCGGCTTCCCATAGTCACGAGCTCAGCCTAAGCGCTGGACTAGCGTCGGGGCATGTCCACCGTGGTGTACGAGATCGTTGACGTGTTCACCGATCGGCCCTTCGCCGGCAACCCTCTCGCGGTCGTGTTCGGCGCCGACTCGCTGGCCGGTGATCAGATGCAGGTGCTGGCTCGCGAGTTCAACCTGTCCGAGACCGTGTTCGTACTGCCGCCGTCGTCGAACTCGGCGACGTACCGGGCGCGGATCTTCACGCCGAGCGCGGAGTTGCCGTTCGCCGGACATCCCAGCGTGGGCGCGGCCGTCACCGCCGTCCGGCGCGGCCTCGCCCCGCCGGGGCGGCTGGTGCAGGAGTGCGGGGTCGGGTCGCTCCCGATCGAGGTCACCGACACGGGCTCCGCGACGCTGACCGGCGGCAAGCCGACGCTGGGCCCTCCGCTCGATGCTTCGCCACTCCTGTCCCTGGTCGGCCTTACCAGCGACGATCTGATCCCAGACGCCGCGCCTCGGCTGGCGGGGTGCGGGCTCGAGTTCACCTTCCTTCCGGTACGGCACTCCGCCATGGCCAGGGCTTGGGCCGACCCTGCGACGGCCGAGAAACTCGGTGTCCCGCAGATCAGCGTGTTCTCGTGGGAGGCGTCGCGGCGTTCGGCGCACGCCCGGGTGTTCTGCCCCGGGGTGTCGGTGCCAGAAGATCCGGCGACCGGATCGGCCGCGCTGGGCCTCGGCGTGTGGCTGGTCGCCGCCGGCTGGCTGCCGCCGGACGGCCCCTCGCAGTACACGGTTCACCAGGGCATCGAAATGCACCGGCCGTCACTGCTGGAGTGCGCCGTGACCGCATCGGCCGGCGCCGCCACGACCGCCACGGTATCCGGCCATGTTGTTCCGGTCGCGAGCGGCGAGATCGCCGTCCCGCCGTTCATCGGCTGAGGGAGCGCGCCGCCGAGCGCAGCGACGCCAGCCGAGCGCAGCGAGGCCAGCCAACTCAGCGCCGACGGGCCCGGTGTAGGTGGAAGGGCCGGCGTACTGGAACCCGTGCCGGAGTGTCGCGCGGCGGGGCGGCCTGCGAGTCGTCCGGGAGCTTCGGTGCGATGACCGGCTCGGTGCCGGCCGGCGTGAGCCGTACGACCGCGCAGCCCGTCTCGGCCCATCGCGCGACCAACTCTTCCGCCGAGACCGGCGCGTTGAGCCGCCGGCCGGCCAGCTGGGGCGCGATGGTGGTCCACTCCTCGCTACCGGGGGCCAACCGCGCCACCGCCACCTCCGAGATGACGATCAAGCCGCCGGTGTCTCCGCGCAGCCGTACCGTCGCGGTCTGTGCCTCGGCGAGGCCGGGCGCGCGCTGCTCCCCAGGTCCGCTGACGATGATGAGGCTGCCCTCGAACGGCATGCACCACAGCCCGAGCGCCGGGCCGTCACCGACCGCGACCCAGGCAACGGCCGCCTTCTTGATCGCCTCATCGAGGAGCGGAGCTGTCACTCGGTCATCCTCGCACGTCGGGGAATCACCTTCGGCCCGCGCCGAACTCGTGCGTACCGTCGCTGATCAAGCCGGTCTTCAAGTCGCGCTCCTTGAGCGCCGAGAGAGCATTGCACGGATCGCATCCCAGGAATCGACGTACGCAGCGACGGCGGCGGGGGTATGAATATGCGTTCAAACCGCCAACGGTCCGGATTGCCGACCGTGGCCGCGTTGACGGTCGCCGTGCTCGCGGTGTCCTCGTCGGCCCCGCTGATCGCGTTCGCAGCCGCTCCGGCGTTGGCCCTGGCGTTCTGGCGCAACGCGATCGCGGCCGTCGCGCTCACGCCGACCACGCTGGGACCCCGCCGCGCCGAGCTCCGCAACGCCGCGCGGCGTGATCTCTGGTTTTGCGTGCTGGCCGGGCTCGCCCTGGCCGCTCACTTCGGCACTTGGATGCCCAGCGTCCAGCTCGGCTCGGTCGCCACGGCGACAGCGCTGGTCGCCACCCAGCCGGTCTGGCAAGGCCTGATCGCGGCCTGGCAAGGCCGGCGTCCGTCGACTGCGGGCTGGATCGGCATCGCGTTCGCGGTCGCCGGCGCAGCCTGGGCCACGGGCGCCGACGTAGGCGTCTCCGCCCGTGCGGTGCTGGCCGACGTGCTGGCCGTGCTCGGTGGGATGGCCGCCGCCGTCTACACGGCATTGGGCGAGCGCGCTCGCACCCGGCTCAGCACGACGACCTACACCTGGATCTGCTACGGCATTTGCGCGGTGGTCCTGCTGGTCGTGTGCCTCGCGGCCGGCTTGGAGCTATTCCGGTACGACAAGCAGACCTGGGCGGCAATCATCGCCATCGCGGCAGGGGCGCAGCTGCTGGGGCACTCGATGTTCAACTACGCCCTGCACCGGACGTCCGCGACGACCGTCAGCGTGTTGATCCTGCTCGAGACCCCGGGGGCGGCGTTGCTGGCGTGGGTCTGGTTGGGACAGACACCGCGGGTCGCGGCGCTGCCCGGGGTGGCGCTGCTGCTCATGGGCGTCGCGGTAGTGATCATCGGCGGTGCGCGAGAAGCCCGCGCGGGCGCAACCGCCGCACTCGCCGACGGCGCGTCCCCGACGCCGGGCGTCGCGTCGGCCGGCGCCGGTGAGCCGGGTTCGTCGCCGGGCGTCTCGTCGGCGGGCGCCGATGACGGACGGTCCTCGTCGCCCCATTGAGCAGTCGTTTTGGCTCGGCTTCGAGAGCAAGGGCATGGCCGCGTCGCCGTCGTGGAAATCGATGGCTACCCTCGATTCGCCTTACCGACGCTGTCGGAGCGCCGCCTCGTTGAACCTTGTCGAGCTACCGCAAGCCACGGTAGAGAGATGGGATGCAATGCGCCACGACCGGCTCCGGATCGCCCTGTTGCTCGGGGCCACGCTCGTGACCGCCGCCTGCGGCGATCCGAGCGCGGCCGCGCGTCCCGAACCGACGGGCCTGACCGGCGGCTGGAGCACGGCCGGCTGCGAACTCCACCGCGAGCCGATGACGATGACCGCCGGCGGTCACACGATGCCAGTCACCCCGCCGAAGCTGGACGCCGCCATGGCCCGCATCGACAGCGGCGGCCGAGCCAAGTACGCGCGCAGCTACGCCGGCATCGAGGTGGACCAGGAGCAGGTGCGCGCGATCGTCTACCGGGTGCCGTCGGCCAAATTCGACAAGTTCGTCCGAAACAGCGCCGAAGACACCTGCATCGTCGTCCGCGACGCGCCGCACGGGCTCGCCGAGCTGACCGCGTGGCACGACCGAATCGTCGCCGACCTGCCGATGTGGGCCAAGCGCGGCGTACGGATCTTCACCGTCGGCGCGCGGCACGACGGCACCGGCGTCGAGATCGGCACGCCCGATGTCGAGCTGGTTCGGCGTGAACTTCCCAACGTGTACGGCAAGGAGGTTCCGCTGGTCATCGTCGAGCAGGGCCCGGTTACCCCACTTACCCCGTCGACGATGCCGCAGGCCCCGCAGCCAGGTGGCTGAACGTCCGGCCGGACCGCGGAAGCTCGCCCCGTGACCCGCCGACCCGGTCAGACCGTGGTCGAATCGAAGCTGCCGCTCAACGTGACGAGCAGGATGATGCCGACGATGGCCAGTATGCCGACCGCCGCGGCGATCCAGCCGATGATGATGCCGGCCAGCGCCATGCCGTCGCCACCGGCGCCCGACACACGCATCCGGCGCCGGGCGATGTGGCCCAGGATCGCGCCCACGACGCCAAGAACACCTCCGACCCCGTATCCACACAGTCCGACCGTTGCCACGCAGGACACCACGAGCGACGCGATCGCCAAGCTGTCGGTGGGCCGGACCGCGGGCGGGTAGGGCGAATACGCATACGGATCGCCGTAGCCGTATTGGTAGGGCTGAGCCGGCGGCGGCCCGTAGGGGTTCCCGCCGTGGGGTGCATACGGCCGATACGCCGGCGGATAGGTCGCCCCGGGCGGCTGGTAGATCGGGTCGGGCGGTGGCTGGTAGGCCTGGATCGGCGGGTCCGGCGGCTGGCTCTGGTCTCCGGCACCGGGGGGTGTGGGGTAGGTCATCGCGGCCTCCGTCCGGCGCTTCGTATCGCCGCCAGGATAGACGTGCCGGTCCGCAGCGCCGTCACGGCTGCTCCGTTATGCGAGGGGTGCGCCGCGGGGGGCGGGACGTTGCCCCCGCACGCGCGAGCGTGCACTATCGCCGCATGGTCTTCGACGCCCGATCCGTCAGCGCCGGCCGGTCGAGGCGGGACGCCACCCGTCCTGCAGCCGGTCGCCGCCCCCGCCCCGCCGCGTCCACATCCGACCCCGAACCCGGTGCCGACCTGGCGTTCGAGTTCGACGAGACCGGCTCCGAGGCCGACGAGGCCCCGATCACCTCGCGGTTGGACGGAAAGGTTGCGCTGATCACGGGAGCCGGCAGCCCGGACGGCATCGGGTATGCGACGGCGCGCCGCCTGCGCGATCTGGGCGCCCGTGTGGCGATCGTGTCGACCACCCGGCGTATTCACGAGCGCGCCGCGGAACTCGGTGTCACCGGTTTCGTCGCGGACCTCACCGACGAAGCGGAAGTCGGCGCCCTCGCCGACGCGATCTCCGACCAGCTTGGCGACGTCGAGGTGCTGGTCAACAACGCCGGCCTCGCGAGCCGGGCGAGCCCCGAGGTCCTGCGCCCGGTGGCCCAACTGACGTACGACGAGTGGCGCGCCGAGATCGACCGCAACCTGAGCACGGCGTTCCTGTGCAGCCGGGCGTTCGTCGGCGGAATGGCCGAGCGCGGTTGGGGCCGCATCGTCAACCTCGCGGCGACGGCCGGACCGGTCAACGCGCTGCCGACCGAGGCCGCGTACGCCGCGGCGAAAGCGGGCGTCGTCGGCCTGACCCGGGCACTAGCGATGGAGCTGGTGGCCGACGGAGTGAACGTCAACTGCGTCGCGCCGGGCACGATCTACACCGCGGCGTCCACGGTGACCGAGATCAAGCAGGGCCTAGGTACGCCGATCGGCCGCCCCGGCACGCCCGACGAGGTAGCCGCGGCCATCGCGTTCCTGTGCTCGCCAGCGGCGTCGTACATCACGGGCCAGATGCTCGTGGTGGACGGCGGCAACAGCGTCCGCGAGGCCGAGTTCCGCTGAAGCCGCCGGGGGTCGACCGGGCTCGGCCCGGTCGGCCAAGGGCGCGTGGCTATGTGGTCGTAGTGCCCGAGCCGATCGCGAAGATGACGATCGCGAGCCAGCCGGCGAACAACAGGACGCCGAGCACCGTGATGATGTAGCCGATCCACAGACCGGCCGTGGCCAGCCCATCCCCGTCCTCGCCGGTCTGGCGGATCTGCCGCTTGGCGATGTGCCCGAGCACGATGCCGACGGGTGCGCTGATGCACGTGATGAGGCCGGCGAGCGAGAGGACCAGGGACGCGATGGCGAGGCTGTTCGTGCGCGGCTGGGGCCCGTAGGCCGCATACTGCGGCGCGCCGTACGGACTCTGACCGTACGGCTGTTGATACGGCTGCCCGCCCGACTGGTACGCGGGTGGCGAGCCGTAGGCCCCGGGCTGGCCGCTGGACGGCGCCCCGCCTGGCTGCGCCGCGTAGGGGTCCTGCGTGTATGGCGCATTGGGGTCATAATTCTGCCCGTACGGCTGCTGGGGCTGATATGGATCCGGCGTGCCGCCGGAAGGCGGGTATGTCATGTCGGTCCTCCTCGTTCCCCGGCACGGTACCGGGTCGCGGGGAAGCAGAGGTGCCCGCGAGCCCATGTCCGCAGGTAGCGCGAGTCTGGGCCAGCGCGAGCCAGCTACGCCCGGCCCGAGGAGCGTGCCGCGACGGCCGGCTTGGCCGGCTGAGTGAGGCGGCTGGCCGGACAGGGCCCACCGGGCCGGTTGATCATGAGGTTAGCGCTGGCCGGAACCGGTTCCGGACCGCAGTAACGTCATGATCAACCAACCGGGGGCGGGCGCCATCGGGTCGATTGGCGTGCCGCTTGCGCAGTGGCAGGGGACCAGCCCCGGATGAGCCGGTCAGGTACGGCGAGTGAGGCGTCCCATGGCGCGTTCCACCGCGAGGCAGCGGTCCTCGACGTAGTCGACGCCAGCGTCCGTCGCGATCTTGCGCGCCTCCGCCGACACGATGCCGCTCTGCAGCCACACCGCCGGGGCCTTGATGGCAACCGCCTGGCGCACGATCTCGACCGCGTCGGCGGCCGGCCGGAAGATGTCCACCAGGTCGACCGGCTCGTCGATGTCGGCGAG
Organism: Actinomycetota bacterium; assembly: GCA_046724195.1. Lineage (GTDB taxonomy): Bacteria > Actinomycetota > Actinomycetes > Mycobacteriales > Micromonosporaceae > Actinoplanes. The sequence continues at coordinate 234 of JBKOWB010000249.1, read as the reverse complement.
CGTCTTGACCGTGCGCACGCCGAAGACCTCGTCCACGAACGGATTGACCGGGATGATGCGCCAGCCGTACCGGAGCATCTGCAGCGGCACCGAGTGCGCCGGCTTCGACGGGTCGCGCGACGCCCCGACCACCGCGATGACGCTGGCCTCGGCGAGGATTTGCTGAGCACTCCGCATAGGTCTGACTGTAGCCACGCCTGTGTCCATGACCAGTCGACCTAGTCACACCTACAT
>JBKOWB010000034.1:0-7099 GCA_046724195.1 Actinomycetota bacterium | reverse complement strand
GCTGAGAAGAAGCCAACCCCGGCACCGCGGACCGCGACGGCGCCGTCGGTACGGACCGCGGCGCTGTCGACGCGCACCGGTGGGTCGGCGCGCACCGGCAGCGGCCGTACCGGCAGCCGGCGGCGACGGTTCGGCGGCGGCCTCGTCGACGTCGAGCCGGTCACTCTGGTCGACCCGGCCACCGCGATCATGGCGAACGCGCAAGTGCCGGAGGACAAGCGGAACTGCGCGAAGTGCGGCAACCCGGTCGGGCGCAGCCGCGGCGACCGTGCCGGGCGAACCTCCGGGTTCTGCCCGACCTGCGGCGAGCCGTTCAACTTCACCCCGAAACTCGTCAAGGGTGACCTCGTCGGCGGCCAGTACGAGGTGGCCGGCCCGCTCGCGCACGGCGGCCTCGGCTGGATCTACCTGGCGATCGACAAGAACGTGTCGGACCGGTGGGTGGTGCTGAAGGGCCTGCTCAACTCCGGCGACGAGGACGCGCTCGCCGCGGCGGTGGCCGAGCGCAGGTTCCTCGCCGAGGTCGAGCACCCGAACATCGTCAAGATCTACAACTTCGTCGAGCACGACGGCGCCGGCTACATCGTCATGGAGTACGTCGGCGGCGAGTCGCTCAAGGCCATCCTGAAGGCCCGCCGCGCCGCCGCGGGTGGCCACGCGAACCCGCTGCCGGTGGACCAGGCACTCGCGTACGTCCTGGAGATCATGCCGGCGTTCGGGTACCTGCATGACAACGGCCTGATCTTCTGCGACTTCAAGCCCGACAACGTGATCCAGACCGGCGACCACGTCAAGCTCATCGACCTCGGCGGCGTCGTACGCGTCGACGACATGGACGCGGCCATCTACGGCACGGTCGGCTACCAGGCGCCCGAGATGGCCACGGCCGGACCGTCGATCGCCTCGGACCTCTACACGATCGGCCGCACGCTCGCGGTGCTCACCACGGACTTCCGCGGCTATCAGAGCACGTTCGCGGCCGCCCTGCCGGACCGTGACGAGGTTGAGGTCTACCGGAGGTTCGAGTCGTTCTACCGGCTCTTGCAGCGGGCCACCCGGACCGATCCCGCGGAACGATTCGTCGACGCGGCCGAGATGAGCGAGCAGATGCTCGGCGTGCTGCGCGAGGTCCTGGCGGCCGACGGCGAGCCACGGCCGGCGATGTCCCGGCTGTTCACCGGCGAGCTGCGTACCGATCCGCGGTCCGACCGTCCGCAGTGGCAGGACCTGCCCAATCCGCTGATCGACCTCACCGACCCGGCGGCCGCGTTCCTCGCGTCGGTCACGGTGACCGACCCGGCCGAGGTCCTCGCCCTGCTCGCCACCGCGCCGCAGGAGACGCTCGAGGTACGGCTGCGGGCCTTGCGCGCGCACATCGACCTCGGTACGAAGTTCGGATTCTTCGGCGACGCGGAGGCCGCCCGGGACGCGCTCGTCGCGACGGACGGCGCGGATTGGCGGCTCGCGTGGCACGACGGCCTGCTCGCGCTGGCCACCGGCGACACCGGGCGTGCCCGGGAACAGTTCGAGGCCGTGTACTCGGCGCTGCCCGGTGAGCTCGCCCCGCAGCTCGCGCTCGCGCTGAGCCTGGAACTGAGCGGCGATCCGGCCGCGGCGGCGACGTACTACGACGTCGTCAGCCGCACCGATCCCGCGTACACGACGGCGGCCGCCGGGCTGGCCCGGTGCCGGCTCGCCGCCGGGGACCGCGACGGCGCGGTCGAGGCGTACAACCGCGTGCCGGGCACCTCGTCGGCGTACCGCAGCTCGCAGGTGGGCGCGGTACGGGCGCTGGTCCAGGCGCACCCGTCGGGTGCCACGGACGTCGCCGCGCTGGCCACGGCCGCCGCGTTGATCGATCGTCTCGAAGTGGAGGCCGCCCAGCTCGCCGCGCTCCGGGCAGAGCTGCTCCAGCAGGCGCTGACCACGCTGGCCGGCGGCGTCGCCGTGCCCGCGGCCGTGCTCGGTGCCAAGAACGGCGGTAACGCGGACGAGCGCGGGGTGCGGTTCGCGCTTGAGGACGCGTACCGGGAGATGGCCAAGGCCGCGCACGGCTCGGAGAAGATCCGCCTGGTCGACCTCGCCAACGCTTCCCGCCCGCGGACCCGGACGTGACGGGGGTGGACTGCCCGTCCTGCGCCGACGAGCGGGCCGCCGGTGCCAGTTTCTGTGAAGCGTGCGGCAACGGGCTGGTCGACGAGCCGGCGTGCCCGCATTGCGGTACGCCCGACGCCGTCGGCGCGGACGGCTACTGCGCCCACTGCGGCATGCTCGCGGGCCGTCCGCGTGATCACGTCGAAACCGACGCCGGCCGCGCTGGCGCCGCGGTCACCGACCGGGGGCTGCGGCACTACCGCAACGAGGACGCGGTCTGGCTGGCCGCGCGCGGCTCCGACGTCGACGTCGTGGTCTGCGACGGCGTGTCAGCCTCGTTCGACCCCGACGTCGCGTCGGCGACCGCCGCCGATACCGCGGGCGGGTTGCTCGCGTCCGCCGGCGACGACCTGCCGAAACAGGTCGGCCTCGCGCTCGAGGCCGCGGGGGCGGCAGTCGCCGCGCTGGCCGCCATCGGCGACCCGCGCCGGGCCACGTCCAACCCCGCCTGCACGATCGTCGCGGCGTGCGTGCGCGGCGCGGAGATCGCGTACGGGTGGGTCGGCGACAGCCGGGCGTACTGGGTCCCGGCCGAGGGCAGCGCCGAGCAGCTCACCGAGGACGATTCGTGGGCCACCCACGCGATCGCGATGGGACTGGACCGGGGGGAAGCGCAGCGCGACCCGAAGTCGCACGCCATCACGGCGTGGCTCGGGGCGGACGCCGGCCCGATCGAGCCGCGCACCGGACAGTTCCGGGCCTCGGCCGCCGGGCACCTCGTGGTGTGCAGCGACGGGTTGTGGAACTACCTCACCGAGCCGGCCGCGTTCGCCGACACCGTCCGGGCTCACTTGCGTGACGGTGACCTGCTCACCGCCGCCCGATCGCTGACCGCGTTCGCCAACGAGTGCGGTGGCGCGGACAACATCACCGTCGCCCTTGTTCCCGTCGTTCCCGTTGTCATTTGAGGGAGAACACGTGCCGTACACCGCCGAGGCGTTCCAGAACGAGTTCCTCGCCCTGGGCGCGACCGAAGTCAACGCGATCGTCACGGTCGCCTCGTCCGGCTCCGTCGGGGGCCGGCGCACCGCCGGCGCCACCGAGATCATCATCGTGGACGCGTCAGGGTCGATGCAGGCCGAGGGGCGCATGGTCGCGGCCCGGCAGGCCGCGAAGGTCGCCGTCGAGTGCATCGACGATGGCGTGCATTTTGCGATCATCGCGGGGGTCAGCACCGCACAACAGCTCTTCCCCGCGCCCGGCCAGCTGGCGGTGGCCTCGCCCGCGACCCGAGCGGAAGCGGTACGGGCCGTCGATCGGCTGCAGGCCAGCGGGGGTACGGCCATGGGAGCGTGGCTCAAGCTGGCGGCGCGGTTGTTCGAGCTCCGCCCCGGTGACATCGCCCACGCGATCCTGCTGACCGACGGTGACAACGGCGAGCACCGCGGCTACCTGGAGTCGGTGCTCGACACGATCGCCGGGAAGTTCCAGTGCGACTGCCGCGGCGTCGGCACGAACTGGAAGGTCGAGGAGCTTCGCAAGATCGCCACGGCGATGCTCGGCACGGTCGACATCGTGGCCCGCCCGGCCGATCTGGCCGCCGCGTTCGAGCAGATGATGACCGCGGCGATGGGCAAGACGAGCGCGGACGTACAGCTGAAGGTCTGGACGCCGGTGAACTGCACCGTGCGCTTCGTGAAGCAGGTGGAGCCGGAGGTCATGGACCTCACCGGCAAGCGCACCGAGGACGGTCCGCGCGCGGGCCGCTACCCGCTCGGATCCTGGGGTGCCGAGAGCCGCGACTACCACATCTGCGTGGACGTGACCCCGGGGACGGCCGGGGACGAGATGCTCGCCGCGCGGGTCTCGGTCGTCGAGCGCGACGACGTCCTCGCGCAGTGCCTGGTCCGGGCCGTGTGGACCGAGGACACCGCGCTGTCCACCCGGATCAACCGGCAGGTCGCGCACTACACGGGCCAGGCCGAGCTGGCAGACGCGATCCAGGCCGGCATCGAGGCGCGCAAGGCCGGCGACGACCGGACCGCGACGCTGAAGTTCGGGCGGGCCGCGCAACTCGCGCACGAGAGCGGCAACAAGGCGACGTCCGAGCTGCTCGCCACCGTGGTGGACATCGAGGACGCGGCGACCGGCACGGTCCGGCTGCGGCGCAAGGTCGAGGCGGCGGACGAGATGGCGCTGGACACCCGCTCCACGAAGACGGTCCGGGTGGGGCGGGCGCAATGACCACGTCCATCTGCCCGAAGGGCCACGCGTCCAGCACGGACGACTTCTGCGACACCTGCGGGGCGAAGATCGGCGGCACGATGGCCATCCCGGTCACCCCGGCGGCACCGGTGTCGTCCCCGCCCGCCAGCGGGACGCCCTGTCCCCATTGCGGGACGCCGCGCACCGGGAACTGGCGGTTCTGCGAGGACTGCGGGTACGACCACAACACCGGGAAGGTGCCCACGCTAGACGTCGCGCCACCGGCCGCCCGGGTGGCCGGCCAGTGGACGGCGACCGTGGCGGCCGACCGGGCCTACTTCGAGGCGAACGCGATCGAGGGCGTCGAGTTCCCGGCGAACGCGCCGTCGCGGACGGTCGACCTGCCCGCGCCGCAGGTGCGCATCGGCCGCAAGAGCCGGTCGAAGGGCACCGACCCGGAGCTCGACCTGTCCGCCGAGCCGCTGGACCCGGGCGTCTCGCACAGCCACGCGCTGCTGACACTGAACATCGACGGCGTGTGGCTGGTCTCGGACCTGGGCTCCACGAACGGGACGTACCTCAACGACGAGCCGCGGCCGCTCACCGCCGGCCAGACCCGCACACTGTCCGACGGCGACCGCGTCCACGTCGGCGCGTGGACCACGATCACGCTGCACGCGCCTCAGGCGGCGTAGACCTCGATCTCGTAGATCCGGGCGACCGCGCCGCCGTCCTGCTGGCCCGCGTCGACGACGAGGCGGACCCAGCGGGCGGTGGCCGGGCCCGCGATGCTGGTGGTGACGCCGTCGGCGTTGTCGGTCACCGTGGCGAACGTCGACCACGTGGCGCCGTCCGTGCTGGTCTGGATCCGGAACGCCCGCGTGTTCCAGGCGAGCGTCTCACCACCCGCGGACGCATGCCGGACGATCACCGTACGCACGGTGCCGGCTGCGCCCAGATCGACCTGCCAGGTCGCCGCCGGGACGCCCGTACACCATTTGCTGTTGCCGGCCGTGGTGCCGTCGGCGGCCTTGGCCGCGTCCTCGGCGGCCGCGCACGGCGCGCTCGCGGTCGTCGCTCGTTTGAGCGCGACGTCGTCCACCGCCGCCGCGTCGGCCGCCTCGCGGCTCGAGTCCGCGATCTTGATGTCGTCGACGTAGCCCCGGAAGACACCCGTGCCGGCGGGCCGGTCGTAGCCGAGGTGAACGCGGTCGACCGTGCGGCCGGCGAGCCCGCCCAGGTTGACCCGGACGAGGTTCCAGCGGTTCACGACCAGGCGCCCGCCCTCGCCTTGGAACTGCGGGTGGGCGCGGACGCCGTACTGGTCGACCGCGCCGGAGTCGCGCAGGCTGCTGCCGTCGGTGAAGCGCAGGTCGACCGCGACGAACGTGCCGTTGGTCTGTTGTGGATAGATCCAGTAGGTGAGCACGCTGTTCGACGCGATCCGCAGGTGCACGTCGAACACCCGCATGTACGAGTACGACTGGGTGGCGCTGAGATCGTTGCCGGAGTACATCAGCGCGCCGGTGCCGCCGTGCGCGATCTCGGCCCGCGGGCCGGTCTCCATCTTGGTCAGGCTCGCGTTGTACCCGCCGACGTTGAGGCTCGCGTCCACGGTATCGGTCCAGGTCGGCGCCGTCTCGCCAGGCTCGAGGCCGCTGCGCGACAGTGGCCAGTCCCGGCCGCCGCCGAGCACGCCCGCGAGCGCGGAGTACCAGAGGCTGGCCATCTTCGCGTAGCCGCCGTCGTTCGGGTGCAGCGAGTCGGCCATGTCGGCCGCGCCGATCGTGGCGTTCAGGTCGACGAAGCGCGCGTTGGGCCGCTGCGCCACGACACCCGGCACGGCGGCGTTGAACGCGTTGATCCGTCCGTTGACGGTCGCGTCGGTGGACGGGACGATCGCCGCCACGAGCACCGTCGCGGCCGGCAGGTCCGTACGGATGCGGTCGAGCAGCTGGCCGAGCCGGGCCGGCGCGTTCGCGACGTCGAAGTCCTGGTTCATGTCGTTGGTGCCGATGTGCAGCAGGATCACGTCGGGACGGCTGGTCGCGAGCCAGCCGTCGACCGATGCGGTGATCTGCTCGATCCGCCAGCCCGAGTGGCCCTCGTGATCGGGGTCCGGGAGCACGCCGTCGTGGCCGCTGCCGACGAAGTCGATCGCGAGCCCGGCGCCGCCGACGAGGCGCTGCCACAGCTCGGCGCGATAGCTGGAGGTGGTGCTGGAACCGGCGCCCCACGTGATGGAGTCGCCCAGCGGCATGATCTTCACCGGCTGGCCGGTGATGACCGCGGCGTGGGCGCCCGCGGGGATCAGCGCCCCGCCCCCGGCGAGCACCGTGGCCACGAGGATTCGGCAAAGAGCGCGCATAGGGTCCCCCACCGGGTCCGGCATCGACTGGCGTCGATGTTGCGCGATTGTTTCGCGGTGCGCAAGAGTGGCTTCGAGACGGCGGCTGTGGCGCAGACGAGCAGTCGATGGCGACAAGAAGCTGATGTTCAAGGAGGAGGCGCTGCGATGAGCCGGCGGCCGATGAGCGGCATTCTGATGAGGCGCGGGCGGGTCGGTGTGATGGCCGCGACGGTAGCGCTGGTGGTGTTGGGTGTCGCGCCGGTAGCGTACGGCGCGGTTGGAGCTCCGGGCGCTCCGGGCGGGGGATCGTCCTGGACCACCGGCGACAAGGTCGCGGTTGGAACCGCGGCTGCCAGCGTGTCGCGGGTTTGGTTTACGGTGGCGAGGGGTGTCACCACGGAGGTGTTCTACCCGCGCGCGGACGTCCCGAACGTGCAGGACATGCAGTAC
>JBKOWB010000259.1:0-4272 GCA_046724195.1 Actinomycetota bacterium | reverse complement strand
GGCTGTAGGCGCCGCCCAACACGCCCGAGGCTCCGCAGCGGGCGCTCGCTTCGGCGGCCGAGAGCAGCGCCAGTTCGAGGCCGTGCCGCGCGGCGGACGCCACCTCGGCGCGGGCGCGGCGCAGCTGCGCGCGCGAGCGGGCAAGCGCCACCGTGCCGCCCTTGGCGAAGGCGCAGTCGATTCCCTCGTCCGCGGCCACCCGGCCCACCTCGTCGACCGTCCGGGCCAGCTCCCGGTACAGGGCGACGGCCGGCTCACGGCCGTAGCGCCGGGCGAGCACCGCGACCGGCACCGGGAACAGCCCGGAGCACCAGCCGCCGTTGCGCCCCGACGCCCCGAAGCCGCAGTACGACGCCTCCAGCACCGCGATCCGCAGCCCCGGATCCGCCCGCGCGAGGTAGTACGCGGTCCACAGGCCGGTGTATCCGCCACCCACGATCGCGACGTCGACGCGAGCGTCCCCCGGCAATGCGGGTCGCAGCCGTGGCAACGGCCCCAGCGCGGCCAGCCAGAACGACGGGCTCAGATCCGCGTCCACGCCTCGCTCAGCACCGATCGCAGGATCTGCTCGATCTCGGCGAAGTGTTCCTCCTCGCAGATCAGCGGGGGAGCGAGCTGGACGACCGGGTCGCCGCGGTCGTCGGCGCGGCAGTACAGGCCCGCGTCGAAGAGCGCCCCGGAGAGGAAGCCGCGCAGCAGGCGATCGGACTCGTCGTCGTCGAAGGTCTCTTTGGTGGCCTTGTCCTTGACCAGTTCGATGCCGAAGAAGTAGCCGTCGCCGCGGACGTCGCCGACGATCGGCAGGTCGGTCAGTCGCTCGAGGTACGACCGGAACAGGTCCGTGTTGGCGCGGACGTGGCCGTTGAGATCCTCACGCTCGAAGATGTCGAGATTGGCCAGCGCCACCGCCGCCGCGACCGGGTGGCCGCCGAACGTGACGCCGTGCGCGAACGAGCTCGCGCCGGTCAGGAACGGCGCGACCAGCCGCTCCGACGCGAGCATCGCGCCGAGCGGCATGTAGCCGGAGGTCAGGCCCTTGGCACAGGTGATGATGTCCGGCGTGTAGCCGTACCGGTTCGAGCCGAAGTACTCGCCGAGCCGCCCGAACGCGCAGATCACCTCGTCGGACACGAGCAGTACGTCGTAGGCGTCGCAGATCTCGCGTACCCGCTGGAGGTACCCGGGCGGCGGCGGGAAGCAGCCGCCGGCGTTCTGCACCGGCTCCAGGTACACGCAGGCCACCGTGTCCGGGCCTTCGAACTCGATGGCCTCGGCGATCCGGTCCGCGGCCCACACGCCGAACTGCTCTTGCGTCATGGACTCGTCCGGACGGCGGTAGTAGTTGGTGTTCGGCACCCGGAACGCGCCCGGCACCAGCGGCTCGAACTCCTGCTTGATCAGCGGTAGGCCGGTCAGCGACAGGGCGCCCATGGTCGTACCGTGATAGGCCACCGCCCGGGAGATCGCCTTGGTCTTCATGGGCTTGCCGACCAGCTTGAAGTAGCTGCGCGCCAGCTTCCACGCGCTCTCCACCGCCTCCGAGCCACCGGTCGTGAAGAACACCCGATTCAGGTCGCCGGGGGTGAGTCCGGACAGCCGCTCACCGAGCTCGATCGCGGCCGGGTGCGCGTAGGACCAGAGCGGGAAGTACGCCAGCTCCTCGGCCTGCTTCGCGGCCGCGTCGGCCAGCTCGCTGCGGCCGTGCCCGGCTTGCACGACGAACAGGCCGGAGAGTCCGTCCAGGTAGCGTTTGCCGTGCTGATCCCAGATGTACGGGCCGGAGCCGCGGACGATGACCGGCACCTCGGGCGCGCCGTCGCCGGTGTACGCCGAGAGCCGGGTGAAGTGCATCCAGATGTGGTCCCGGGCCGCTCCGGACAGGTCGTGGCTCATCTCGTCCCCCATGCATAGGTCTGCTTGGCGAGCTTCAGGTACATGAACGTCTCCGTGACCGTGACGCCCTTCACCGTCCGGATGGCGTTGTTGAGCAGGTACAGCAGGTGCTCGTCGTCAGTGCAGACCACCTCGACGAGCAGGTCGTATCCGCCGGCGCAGATGACGACGTAGTCGACCTCCGGGATGGCCGCGATCTCGTCGGCGACCGAGCGCAGGTCACCGACGACCTTGAGGCCGACCATGGCCTGGCGCGCGAAGCCCAGGGTCAGCGGGTCGGTTACCGCGACGATCTGCATGAAGCCCCCGTCCAGCAGGCGTTGCACGCGTTGCCGCACGGCGGCCTCCGACAATCCGATCGTCTTGGCGAGCGCGGCGTACGACATCCGTCCGTCGCGTTGCAGGTGTTCGATGATCTGCTTGTTGGTGTCGTCCAGCGCCGTTTCCGTCACGCTGCGATTTTTACCTGCTGACCGGTCCTTGGCAATGGAATCCGTGGTCAAGTTTGTGTCGGCCGATTGAATCCGTTGGGTGAGACGGAGTGCACCCAACGATCGCCGGATCGTCGGAAGGCCGGCCGTCGACGTAGTGTGGCGGATGCCGCCGCCGTGGACGACGTGTTGGTCGACGCCGGATCGAGTTGCCGGGACGGTACTGCACGCCTGATTCCGTTTCGACTTGGGAAAATACCTCGGATTCCCTTGTCTTTTGGCCCGTCGACATGTCAGGGTCCAGCTCATCATGTGAGGCTGTCTCGGCTTCGAACGGGAGGTCGCCTTCATTGGGAACCGGGCTGCCCGTTCTGCGCGCCGGTTCTCTCCCCACGAAGAGGTAACGAATGTCCACTTCGTCCCCGCACCGCATCGTGACCCAACGTCCGGCCGGCGAGCCCGTCGCCGAGCACCCGGCGATCGAACTCGTCGGCGTGCACAAGGACTTCCTGTCACACGGCGAGCGAGTGCATGCCGTACGGCGGACCGACCTCGCCATCGGCTCGGGGGAGTTCTTCTCCCTGCTCGGCCCCTCCGGCTGCGGCAAGACCACGACCATGCGGATGATCGCGGGGTTCGAGGAGCCCACCGCCGGGACGATCTACCTGGACGGGCGCGACGTCACCGCGGTCTCCCCGAACAAGCGCGACGTCAACATGGTCTTCCAGTCGTACGCGCTGTTCCCGCACCTCACCGCGTACCAGAACGTGGCCTTCGGCCTGCAGCGCAAGAAGGTCGCCAAGGCCGAGGTCCGCCGCCGCGTCGGCGAGATGATGGAGATCGTCTCGCTCGCCGGCATGGAGAAACGCGCCCCGCGGGAGATGTCCGGCGGCCAGCAGCAGCGCGTCGCCCTGGCCCGGGCCCTGGTCAACCGGCCGCGCGCGCTGCTGCTCGACGAGCCGCTCGGCGCGCTCGACCTGAAGCTGCGCCAGCAGATGCAGGTTGAGCTCAAGCGCATCCAGCGCGAGGTCGGCATCACGTTCGTGTACGTGACCCACGACCAGGGCGAGGCGCTGACCATGTCGGACCGCATCGCCGTGATGGACGCCGGCGTGATCCACCAGCTCGGCTCGCCGCGGCAGATCTACGAGCGCCCGGCGACGCGGTTCGTGGCCGGCTTCATCGGCACGTCGAACCTGGTCAGCGGCCGGGTAGATCGCATGGAAGGCGACCACGCCGTGCTGTCCTACGGCGCCGGCGACCGCGTAGTCGTTCTGTTGCCCACCGCGGCGCCGGGAGACGCGATCGAGGTGTCGGTGCGGCCGGAGAAGATCGACCTGCATCGCGTCCCGCCCCCGGCGACCGGCGGCAGCGTCCTGTCCGGCGTGGTGACCGAGGTGGTCTACCACGGCACGTCGACGAACTACACGGTGACGGCCGCGGACGGTCGCGAATTCGTGGTGTTCGACCGGAACGCCGCCTCAGCCGACGATCTAGCCGAACGTGGCGACCGCGTCTTCCTCACCTGGGCCCCCCAACACTCGTATCCGATCGGAGCATGATGTCTCAGCCACGTATCCCCGACCCCTCCCTCGTGCGCGGACTGACCCAGCGTCGGCTGGGCCGGCGCGACGCCCTCCGGCTGTCCGGTCTGTCCGCCCTCGGCCTGGCGCTGTCCGCCTGCGGGGTCAAGGGCCAGGGCGCGGGCGCGCCCGCGGCCAGCGCGGCGCCGGACGCGGTGGCCAAGTTCTGGGCCGGGAAGACCAAGAACGGCAAGGTGGACTTCGCCAACTGGCCGCTCTACATGGATCCCAAGCACCCCGAGCTGAAGAAGTTCACGGCGGAGACCGGCATCTCGGTGACCTACAAGGAAGTCATCCAGGAGATGGCGCCCTGGTTCGCCAAGGTGCAGCCGCAGCTCAAGGCCGGTCAGTCGATCGGCTACGAC
>JBKOWB010000204.1:0-5004 GCA_046724195.1 Actinomycetota bacterium | reverse complement strand
GCGCCGCACTGAGCCGGCTGCGCGCGGCGCTCGCCGCCCGCACGGAGGACATCGCCCGCACCGTCGGCCTTGAGCTCGGCACGCCGCTCAAGGTCGCCAAGGTGGTCCAGGCCGGACTGCCCCTCACGGTCCTCCGCGGGTACGCCGATCTGGCGTCCACGCCCGTCGCGCCGCAGTCGATCGGCAACTCCCTCGTCGTGCACGAGCCGATCGGCGTGGTCGGGGCCATCACTCCGTGGAACTACCCACTGCACCAGGTCGTCGCGAAGGTGGCCGCGGCGCTCGCGGCCGGCTGTACGGTCGTGCTCAAGCCCAGTGAGCTGACGCCGCTGGTGGCTTACCTGCTGTTCGACGCCGTGGACGAAGCCGGCCTGCCGCCGGGGGTGGTCAATCTGGTCACCGGCACCGGACCGGTGGTCGGCGCCGCCATCGCCGGACACCCGGACATCGACATGGTGTCGTTCACCGGCTCCACCGCGACCGGCCGGGCCATCTCGCACGCGGCCGCGAACCGGATCGCCAAGGTCGCGCTCGAGCTGGGCGGCAAGTCCGCGAACGTGATCCTCGAGGACGCCGACCTGGCCAAGGCCGTGAAGGTAGGCGTGGCCAACGCGTTCCTCAACTCGGGCCAGACCTGCACCGCCTGGACCCGGATGCTGGTGCACGAGAGCCGCTACCACGAAGCCGTGTCGCTGGCCGCGTCGGCCGCCAAGGGTTACCGGACCGGCGACCCGTTCGACGAGGGCACCCGGCAGGGGCCGCTGGTCTCGGCCGCGCAGCGCGAGCGGGTCCGCGGCTTCATCGCGCGCGGCGTCGCCAGCGGCGCCCGCCTGGTGGCGGGCGGCCTGGACGCGCCGGTGCCCGACCGCGGCTACTTCGTCGCGCCGACGGTCTTCGCCGACGTGCTGCCGGACAGCGAGCTGGCCCAGGAGGAGATTTTCGGGCCGGTGCTGTCGATCATCCCGTTCGCCGACGACGACGATGCGGTCGACATCGCCAACACGTCCCGGTACGGCCTGGCCGGCGGCGTCTGGGGAACGCCGGAACGGGCGCTGGCCGTGGCTCGGCGGATGCGTACCGGCGCGGTGGACGTCAACGGCGCCGCGTTCAACCCGATGGCGCCGTTCGGCGGGTACAAGCAGTCCGGCATCGGCCGCGAACTCGGCCCGTACGGGCTGGCGGAGTTCCAGCAGGTGAAGGCGATTCAACAATGACGGCGTACATCTCGGGGCTGGTCGTCCGCACCGCGGGCGCGCCGCCCGCCGTCGAGGAACTGCGCCTGCCCGAGGTCGGCCCCGGCCAGGTGCGAGTACGGATCCGGGCGGCCGGCGTCTGCCACTCCGACCTGTCCATGGTGAACGGTACGCTCCGGCCGCCGCACCCGCTCGTGCTCGGCCATGAGGCTGCCGGCGAGGTGGCCGAGGTCGGCGCCGGCGTGACCCGGGCCACCGTAGGCGCGCACGTGGCGCTGAACTGGCAGCCCGCCTGCCGCGACTGCTGGTTCTGCCGGCGCGGCGAGCTGTGGCTCTGCTCGATGTCGTCCGGGACCCTCGCGCTGGAGAACGGCAGCACGCTCGGCGGCGCCCCGGTGCACGTCGCGCTGGGTCTGGGCGCGTTCGCCGATCAGGTGGTCGTGCCGGAGAACGCGGTCATTGGCGTACCGGACGAACTGGCCTGGGAGCAGGCGGCCTTGTTGGGATGCGCGGTCCTGACCGGGACGGGCGCTGTCCGCAACACCGCTCGGATCCCGCCCGGGTCGTCCGTGGTCGTGCTCGGTCTCGGCGGGGTCGGCCTGTCCGTGGTCGCCGCGGCGCGCGCGGCCGGCGCCGCCGACGTCATCGCGGTCGATGTCGCCGAGGCCAAGAAGGCACTGGCCGAGGCGGCCGGCGCCACCGACTTCGTGGTCTCGTCCGACGCGCTGTCCAACGACATCCGGGCGCGGACCGGCGGCCGCGGCGCGGACTACGCATTCGAATGCGTGGGCCGGTCGGCCGCGATCCGGGCCGCTTGGCGCGCCGCCCGGCGCGGCGGCCACGTGATCGTGGTCGGGATGGGCAGCGCGGACGACAGACTCGAACTGAGCGCGCTGGACATCTTCGCGTCGGCCCGCACGCTCCGCTCATCGGTGTACGGCTCGTCCGATCCCGACGTCGAGATTCCGGCGCTGGCGCGCGACGTGCTGTCGGGCGCGCTCAGGCTGGACCACCTGATCACCGACCGCATCTCCCTGGCGGGCGTTCCGGCGGCGTTCGAGCGCATGTCGCGCGGCGAGGGCGCCCGCTCGGTTGTGCTGGTCTAGCCGCATCACGCTCCACTGAGGAGTGCGGTGACCGCGCGGGTGAGGGCGCGGCGGGCGGCGTCGGCGTCCATGCCCATCGCGTCGCGCCACGTGCCCCACGCCGGCCACATGCTGACCCCCGCGAGCGCGGCCAGCAGCTCCGGGCCGCCGTCCCCGGCCGCCTTGAGTTCCGGAGCGAACAGCGACTTGATCTCGTCGCGGACCCGCTCGACGTGGCAGCGGCGGTAGTGCCGAAGCGCCGGCGAGAACGGCTCCTTCAGCGAGGCGGCCTTCGCGGCAGGCGCGATCTGCTCGAGCAGCCGCGCGCGCTGATAGCAGTACGCCTCGATGCGCCGGGCCAACGGCAGGTCGGTGGAGATCGGCTCGTACGCGGCGTCGCGGAGTTCCAGGATCCGCTGGCCGCTGGCGGCGAACAGCGCTTCCATGTCGGCGAAGTGGCTCCACAGCGCGCGCAACGAGACGCCCGCCAGCTTCGCGATGCGGTCGGCGGTCGGGCACAGGTCGCCGTCCTGGATGAGCTGGACGTGGGCGTTCACGATGGCGTTTCGGGTGCGTTCCGACCGGGCTGTGCGGCCGTCGACGCGCGGGGGTGGCGTCGTCATCACGCGGCCCGGTAGCGGTTGAGCTCGCGGCGAGCGAGGGATCGCTTGTGGACTTCGTCCGGGCCGTCCGCGAGGCGGAGCGTCCGCGCGTGCGTCCACAGCCGGGCCAGCGGGGTGTCCTGGCCGACGCCGGCCGCGCCGTACGTTTGAATCGCCTTGTCGATGATCCACTCCGTGGCGCTCGGGACGATGATCTTGATGGACTGGATCTCGGTGTGCGCGCCTTTGTTGCCGACCGTGTCCATGAGCCACGCGGCCTTCAGCACCAGCAGGCGGCACTGCTCGATCCGAACCCGGGACTCGGCGATCCACTCCTGCACGACACCCTGTTCGGCCAGTGGCTTACCGAACGCGGTCCGGTCGAGCGCGCGCCTGCACATCAACTCCAGCGCCCGTTCCGCCATCCCGATGAGCCGCATGCAATGGTGGATGCGACCGGGACCCAAGCGGGCCTGCGAAATGGCGAAGCCGGAACCCTCCTCGCCGATGAGGTTCGTGGCCGGCACCCGTACGTCCTCGAAGGTCACCTCGGCGTGGCCACCGTGGTCGCCGTCGTCGTAGCCGAAGACGGTCATGCCGCGCTTCACGGTCAGGCCTGGCGTATCCCGCGGCACCAGGACCATGCTCTGCTGTACGTGCCGGGCCGCCTCCGGATCGGTCTTGCCCATTACGATGAAGATCGCGCAGTTCGGGTTCATCGCGCCGGAGATGTAGAACTTGCGGCCGTTGATGACGTAGTCGTCGCCGTCGCGGGCAATGCGGGTGCCGATGTTCGTGGCGTCGGACGACGCGACGTCCGGCTCGGTCATCGCGAACGCGGAGCGGATCTCGCCGCCCAGCAACGGCTTGAGCCAGCGCTCCCGCTGGTCGGCGGTGCCGAACTCGGCCAGCACCTCCATATTGCCGGTATCCGGCGCGGCGCAGTTCAGCGCGGCGGGCGCGATCATGGGGCTGCGGCCGGTGATCTCGGCAAGCGGCGCGTACTGGAGGTTGGTCAGGCCGGCCCCCAGCGAACCGGGCAGAAACAGGTTCCACAGGCCCCGCCGCTTCGCCTCTGCCTTGAGGGCCTCCATCACCGGCGGCGGGGACCAGTCATCGCGATAGTCGCTGTCGAAGGAAGCCTCCGCCGGGTAGACGTGCTCGTCCAGGAAGGCGAGCAGCCGCTTGCGAAAGTCCTCGGTGGTGTCGTCGAAGGCGAAGTCCATCAGTGCCCCTCCAGCGCCCCGTCCAATGACTTGTGTCCCATCGCGACCAGCGGTGCGACCATCGCGCCGACCGTATCGAAGCCGGCGCCGACCGTCTGTCCGTGCACGTACCGGTAATGCACACCCTCGAGGATGACGGCGAGCTTGAATGCGGCGAGGCCCACGTACCACTGCAGGTCGCTGACGTCGCGCCCGGACCGCTTCGCGTAATGCTCGGCCATCTCGTCGAGGCCCGGGTGCCCCGGCACATCGATCGACGCGCCCGGCCCGCTGTCCTTGATGAGCAGCGGGCGCCCGGCGTAGACCAACATGAGAGCCAGGTCGTTCAGCGGGTCGCCGAGGGTCGACATCTCCCAATCGAGCACGGCGTTCACTTGCAGCGACGAGCCGATCAGCACGTTGTCGAGACGGTAGTCGCCGTGCACGACGGTGCCCGCGGGCCCGGCCGGGATGTCCTCGGCGAGGCGAGCGTGCAGCTCCTCGATGCCCGGCACCTCGCGGCTGCGGGACGCGTCCAGCTGCTTCTTCCAGCGGCGTACCTGGCGCTCGTTGAAGCCCTCCGGCCGGCCGAAGTCGGCCAGGCCGATCGCGGCCGGGTCGAGCGCGTGCAGGTCGGCGAGTGTGTCCACCAGACCCAACACCAGCGAATGCATGGACGCTGGACCGAGCGCCTCCAGCTTGGCGACATCGCGGTAGATCGTGCCGTCGACATACTCCATCAGGTAGAAGGGAGCGCCGATGACGTCCGGGTCGGTGCAGAGCAGTACCGGCTTGGGAGCGGGGAAGCCGGCCTGGGACAGCGCGTCGAGGACCTTGTGCTCGCGGGCCATATCGTGCGCGGTAGGCAGCACATGGCCGAGCGGCGGCCGGCGCAGCACCCAACGGTCCGTGCCGTCGG
>JBKOWB010000421.1:0-5312 GCA_046724195.1 Actinomycetota bacterium | reverse complement strand
GTCCAGGCGCGTGGCGGCGCGGGCCAGCCCGCGTGCGGCGGGGCCGGCGCGGCCGGTCCGGATGGCATGCCCGCCACCGTCGCGCGACATGGTGAACGGTGCGTCCTGTCGCGGCCAGGCCATGTCGATGGGGAGCGAGGGCGACGGTACCGGCGAGGCGACGTCGATGGGCACGGGCACGCGCCGAGCCCAGGCGGCCGCCTCGGCGGGCGCCACGCCCTGAGCGGTCAGCCGGCGCATCACCTGCAGCCGGTCCATGTCTTCAGGCGTGTAGCGCCGGTGCTGGCCGGGCACGTGCTGGCTTGGCCCCAGTCCATAGCGCTGATGCCAGGTCCGCAGGGTGGTCACCGCGACGCCCAGACGGCGGGCGACCGCACCGGCCGTCAGCGCGTCATCGGCCACCCCACCGCTCCGGTGTGTCGTCGAGATCCCCACGCTCGGCGAGGCATTCCACCACGCCCGCGAGCCACGGCGCGTACGACCGGGGGTCAGCGGCGATCGCGGCGCGCAACTCGGCTACGGGCACCCAGCGCAGCGCGGCCACCTCGTCGGGATCGGGCACCGGATCGCGGCCGGCCGGCAGGTCGCCGAGCAGTACGTGGTCGTACTCGTACTCGACGCGACCACTGGCCGGGTCGTCGGCGTAGTACGAGTAGACGCCGACCTCCGCCAACTCCACGCCGCCGACGCCGATCTCTTCGATCAGTCGCCGGGACGCGGCCACCGCGACCTCCTCGCCTGGCAAGGGGTGGCCGCAGCAGGTGTTCGCCCAGCGCAGCGGGAAGCGGGTCTTGACGGCGGCGCGTTGCTGCAGCAGCACCCGTCCGGCCGCGTCACGCAGGAAGACGGAGAACGCGCGGTGCAACCGGCCCGGCGCTCGATGCGCGACGTCGACGGTGGCCGAGCCGACGGGCACGCCGTTCTCGTCGACCAGCTCGACCTGGTGGGTCTCGCGGGAGATCGTCATGATGGGCTCCCGGTGACTCGGGACGCGGCGAGCTTACCGGAGATCAGCACCATCGGGACGCCGACGCCGGGCCGTGTGCCCGAACCGGTGAACACCACATTCGGCAAGGTGGGGTGCAAGTTGCCCGGGCGGAACGGGCCCGTCTGCCGGAAGGTGTGCGACGACGCGAACGGCGTGCCCGCGGCCATGCCCTGGGCTGCCCAAT
The DNA here is from genome assembly GCA_046724195.1 of Actinomycetota bacterium. Lineage (GTDB taxonomy): Bacteria > Actinomycetota > Actinomycetes > Mycobacteriales > Micromonosporaceae > Actinoplanes. The sequence continues at coordinate 4,140 of JBKOWB010000421.1, read as the reverse complement.
CGGCCGGCGTGACGACCCGCTCGACCTCGATGCCGTCGCGGAAGCCGACATATCCTCGCTGCTCGAGGGTCTCGATCAGCTCGTCGGCGTAGCGCATACCGAGCCCGCCGTCCCAATCCATCGGCGCCGCTTCGAGGTTGGGCGTCGGGGCGAGCACGTAGTACGTCTGCCGGTCATCGGGAGCCGTCGACGGGTCGGTGCGGGTCGGGTTGGTGACCAGCAGCGATGGATCGCTCATCAGCCGGCCTTGGCGGATGACCTCCTCGAACGTGCGCTTCCAGGCCGTACCGAAATGGATGTTGTGGTGGACGATCTTGCGGTAGGCCTGGCGCGATCCGATGTGGAGAACGACGCAGGACGGCGAGTAGCGCAACCGGCGCAGCGGCCGGTCCGGCGGCAGCAGGTCTCGGTATGCGACCGGCAGGTCGGGGTTGAGCACGACGACGTCGGCTGGGATGTATTCGGCCGCGTCGGTGACGATGCCGGTGGCCCGGCCGTTCGCGGTCGTGATCTTGACAACCGTCGTGTCGTAGCGGATCTGCACCCCGTGCTTCTCGGCGGCGCCGGCCAGCGCCTTCGGCACGGCATGCATGCCGCCGCGCGGGTAGAAGACTCCGGCGACCGAGTCCAGATAGGCGATCACCGCGTAGATCGCGAGCGCGTCGTGCGGCGCGAGGCCTGCGTACATCGCCTGGAAGGAGAAGATCCGCCGGGTACGGGGATCCCGGAAGAACTGGTCGACCTTCGGCTGGAGCCGGCGGAAGCCGCCCATGCCCACCAGCTTGAGAAGGCTGAGGTTGAGCAGGTCGGCAGGGGTGTCGAGGTTGCGGTCGATGAAGTTGTCGCGCTCCAGGCGCCACAGGCTCCGGGCGAAGTCGACGAAGCGGAGGTAGCCGTCGGCTTCGCGGGGTCCGCAGACGCGGGAGATCTCGGCGGCCATCCGCAGCGTATCGGTGTGCACGTCCAGAGTGGATCCGTCCGGGTAGTACGCCCGGTAGGCCGGATCCAGCCGCGTGAGGTCGAGCCAGTCGGTCAGGTCCTCCCCGACTGCTGCGAGCGGCTCCGCGATCAACTCGGGCATGGTCAGCACGGTCGGGCCGGTGTCGAACTCGTAACCGTCCACCGAAAGCCGGCCCGCGCGCCCACCCGGTACGGACTCGCGCTCGACGAGGGTGACCTGGCGGCCGGCCCCGGCCAGGTGCAGCGCGCAGGCGAGTCCGCCCAGCCCGGCGCCGACCACGACCACCCGGTCGCTCGGTCCCGTCACTCGTCGCACGTCAGCAGCTCCAAGGGTCGGCGGAGGGCATGTTCATCATGCCGCGCGGTGGGCGGCGGTCACCGCGAGGTCGGTCAGCGCGGCGCGGGCGTCATCGTGGATCGGAGCCTCCGCGAGCGCCGCGATGCCGTGCGCGATGCGCCGCTCGATGAGGTCCTCGACGCGCGCCGGTGCGCCCGTCTCGGCGATGACCTCAGCGAGGCGGGCGACGTCGGCGCGACGATGTGGTCCGCCGGAGCCGCCGGCGGGAATTACGGCTCCGGCGGAGTCTCGGTTCAGCTCGGCCCGCTGGGTCGGGTTCGCGAGCTGGTGGGCCAGCATGAGCAGGGTGGTCGGTTTGCCGGTACGCAGGTCTTCGCCCCCGGGCTTACCGGTGACGGCGGGATCGCCGTACGCGCCCAGCAGGTCGTCGCGGAGCTGGAACGCCTCGCCGACCGCGGCGCCGTACCGGGCGTATACAGCGTCGATCTCGACCCCACCTGTCGGTGCCGGTCCGGCCAGTGCCAGCCCGAACTGCAGCGGCCGTTGCACCGTGTAGCTCGCCGTCTTGTGCCGGGCGACGACCAGCGCCCGCTCCACGGACCACGCACCGGGCTGGGTCTCGCCGAGTACGTCCAGGTATTGCCCGGCGACCGCCTCGATGCGCATCCGGTCGTAGCAGGCACGGACCTCGAACAGCGTGTCCGTCGGGAGCGGAGTGCGGGCCAGCAGTTGATCGGCCCAGACCAAGCAGAGGTCGCCGACCAGGATCGCCGATGTCGAGCCGAACCGTTCCGGATCGCCCCGGCGGCCGGCGCCGGCATGCTGAGCCGCGAAGATGCGGTGTGCCGTCGGGCCGCCCCGGCGGGTGGCGGAGTTGTCCATCACGTCGTCGTGGACCAGCGCGAACGTATGCATCAGCTCCAGCGAAGCGAGCGCCGGTAGCACCACGTCGACCGGCTCGCGCGGACCGACGACGCCGCGCCAGCCCCAATACGCGAACGTCGGGCGCAGTCGTTTGCCGCCGGAGAGCACGAGGTCACGCGCGGTACGAGCGAAACAGCCCAACGCCGGATCGATACTGTCCAACGCCGCGATCTGACTGGCGAGGAAGTCGGCCAGCGTGCCCTCGATCGCACCGATCGGGGCGTCCTCGCATCGGGCATGACGGGGTATCCCGACGCGCCGCTTCTCTTCGAGGATGTTGTTGGCCACGAGGAGCAGCGTACCCTAGAATCACGAGTTGCGTCGATCGCTGAGTCGATTCTCCCGAGGTGACCATGGACACGGATCTGACGGCGGCCTACGAGCGCTGTCGTGACCTGCACAAACGCCACGGCCGCACGTATTACCTCGCGACCCGGCTACTGCCCGCGTGGAAACGACGCCATGTGCACGCGCTCTACGGCTTCACCCGCTACGCCGACGAAATCGTCGATCGCACCGACGCCGCGTCGCTTTCTGAGCGGGCCGCCCGCCTCACGGCGTGGTCGGATCGCTTCGTCGCGGGCCTGCACGGCGCTGAGGTCGATGACCCGCTGCTGCCCGCCGTGCTGCACACCATCGCCGTCTTCGATCTCGACCCGGCCGATTTCGCGTCCTTCCTCCGCAGCATGGCGATGGACCTGACCGTCACGTCGTACTCGACGTATGACGACCTTCTCGACTACATGGAGGGCTCGGCCGCCGTGATCGGCACGATGATGCTGCCGATCCTCGGCTCGCGCGATCCGGCCGCCGCTCGCGAGCCGGCCCGGCAACTCGGGCTGGCGTTCCAGCTCACCAACTTGATCCGCGACGTGGCGGAGGACCTTGACCGCGGCCGTACCTATCTGCCCGACGAGCACCTGGACGCCTTCGGCGTCACCCGCGCCGACCTCGAGCAACGGCGGGCAACTCCGAGGATCAAGGCCCTCATCGCGTACGAGGTGGGCAGGGCCCGTGAGCACTACCGGGCCGCCGCTCCCGGCATCCCCCTACTCAACCCGGGCTCCCAGGCCTGCATGCGCTCCGCGTTCCACCTGTATGGCGGCATCCTCGACGAGGTCACGGCGGCCGACTTCGACGTCTTCACGCGCCGCGCCACGGTCTCCAACCGCAGGCGGGCCGCGGTCGCGGTCCGATCGCTACTGACCAGGCCGGGCACGCCGATGAGGGCCGCCTGATGAAGGCGGCCCGCGCATGCACGAATTCCCGGACTCACAGCGCCGCGCGTACGGGCAACGACACGAAGCCCGGTCCGCCAGGCCGAGCGGTTCGACTCAGACGGCGGGTACGTTCGTGCTACACCCCGAGCTCATGTCCGTCGAGGGCAAGGGCCGCGCACCGGCCTTGGCGGCTCGACCGGGACCTCGACCATCCGAGGCGCTGGAGTCGCACCGTGTCGAGGCGATGTGGCTGGGGGACTGGCGCTTCCCGACCGGTGTGCCGGACGGGAAGTGGAAAGCGGACCCTGCCGGCCCGTTGCGTTCGTCCGTATGGCCGGCAGGGCCCGCGGACCTTTCCCGCGGCCGGAACGGAGAAAACCTGCGGCCGGCAGGGCCCGCGGACCCCTCCAGCGGCCGGAACGGAGAAACCTGCGGCGGCAGGTCAGGACTTCAACGCGGCCTCGATCCGATCCACCGCGGCGAAGTCCCCGAGCCGCCGGGTCACATAGCCAACCGTGAGCCGAGAAGCCGGATCGGCCCAGCCACAGTTGCCGCCGAGCCCGCCCATGCCCCACGTGCCGTCCGGTTCGATCTGGACGCCGAGACCCCAGACCACGTTCTGGTCGAGGAACCGGTCGACGCCCTCGAACTGCGGCACGGCGAGCTGCACCGCGGGCGGCGCGGCGTAGAACCGTGCGATCGAGGTTGCGGTGGCGTGCAGGTTGACCGCGGGAATGG
>JBKOWB010000081.1:0-3874 GCA_046724195.1 Actinomycetota bacterium | reverse complement strand
GCGGGGGCGGTGGGCGGCTTCTTCCGTCGCCAGCCACGGCGCGGCGGGGCGGTCGGTGGCGGCGCGGCGGGCGGAAGCGACACGACAGGCGGCCGGTCCACCTGGGTCGGCGGCAGCACTTCTGGCACGGCCGGCATCGGGTCCCACGGCGTGTCCTGTCCGGCCCACGGATCGACGGCCGGCGTCGCCGCCCACTGCGTGACGTCGGCCGGAGCGGGATCGAGCGCCGATCCGTCGGGCGCGGCCGCCGTCCGGCGGCGCGACCACCATGCCCGCTTCGGACCCGAAGCAGGTACGGCCGCGGAGGCGCTCCAGCGCACCGGAGCGTTCACGGTCGACGCCTCCGGGCCGTCCGGTTCGAGCCGCGTCGGGTCGACAACCGGCTTGCTGTCATCGGGCAGTCCGGCCGCCGGGGTGTTCCCACCCGGCTGCTGGTCGGCCATCGGTCGATCTCCTCCCGGCACCTGAGGCCAGCGCCTTACGCCAGGTTAGAGCCGGTGTGCCACTGTGCTGGCTGGCCTCGCTGTCGCTCGGCGGCTCGCGCCTGGTAACCGGTGAGATGCCGCAGTCGCTGCGGTCGCTGAGCTGGCTGGCCTCGCTGCGCTCGGCTGGCTCGCGCCTTAGACCCGGTGAGATGCCGCAGTCGCTGCGGTCGCTTCGCTCCCTCCGCTTGGTGCGGCATCTCACCGGCGGCGCTCGCGGGCTCCCTCCGCTTGGTGCGGCCGGACACCGGGGCGCTCCGCGAGCCGCGTACCCTGGAACCCCATGAGCGTCAGTTCCGTCTTCCCGCAGCTCGAGCCGCTGCTGCCCCGGGTCAGCAAGCCGATCCAGTACGTGGGCGGCGAGCTCGGCGCCGTCGTCAAGGACTGGGACGCCACGGCCGTGCGGTGGGCGCTGATGTACCCGGACGCGTACGAGGTGGGCCTGCCGAACCAGGGCGTACAGATCCTCTACGAGGTCCTCAACGAGCAGCCCGACGCGCTGGCCGAACGGACGTACGCGGTCTGGCCCGACCTCGAGGCGCTGATGAAGGAGCACGGCGTCCCGCAGTTCACGGTCGACGCGCACCGGCCGGTGAAGGCGTTCGACGTGCTCGGGGTGTCGTTCGCCACCGAGCTCGGCTACACGAACATGCTCAGCGCTCTCGACCTGGCGGGCATCCCCCTGGAGAGCGCGGACCGCGGCGAGGATGATCCGATCGTGCTGGCCGGCGGCCACGCGAGCTTCAACCCGGAGCCGATCGCCGACTTCATCGACGCGGCCGTGCTGGGTGACGGCGAGGAAGCGGTCCTCGAGATCACCGGCATCATCCGGGACTGGAAGGCCGAGGGCCGGCGCGGCGGCCGCGACGAGCTGCTGCTGCGGCTGGCCCGTACCGAGAGCATCTACGTCCCGCGCTTCTACGACGTCGACTACCTGCCCGACGGGCGCATCCACCGGGTGGTGCCGAACCGGCCGGACGTGCCGTTCCGGGTGAGCAAGCGGACGACCATGGATCTCGACGCCTGGCCGTACCCGAAGAAGCCCCTGGTCCCGCTGGCCGAGACCGTGCACGAGCGGTACGCGGTGGAGATCTTCCGCGGCTGCACGCGGGGTTGCCGGTTCTGCCAGGCCGGCATGATCACCCGCCCGGTGCGCGAGCGTTCGATCACAACGGTCGGCCAGATGGTCCAGCAGGGCCTGGAGTTCTCCGGCTTCAGCGAGGTCGGCCTGCTCTCGCTGTCCAGCGCCGACCACTCCGAGATCGGCGATATGTGCTCCGGCCTCGCCGAGCAGTACGCGGACACGAACGTCTCGCTGTCGCTGCCGTCGACGCGGGTGGACGCGTTCAACATCGAACTGGCCCAGGAGCTGTCCCGCAACGGCCGGCGTACCGGTCTGACATTCGCGCCTGAAGGCGGCTCGGAGCGGATTCGCAAGGTCATCAACAAGATGGTGACCGAGGAGGACCTGATCCGGACGGTCGTCACGGCGTACTCGAACGGCTGGCGGCAGGTGAAGCTCTACTTCATGTGCGGCCTGCCCACCGAGACAGACGACGACGTGCTGCAGATCGGCCGAATGGCGCACGAGGTCATCAAGGCCGGCCGTGCCGCCACCGGCAGCAAGGACATCCGCTGCACGGTGTCGATCGGCGGGTTCGTGCCGAAGCCGCACACGCCGTTCCAGTGGGCGGCCATGGCGCCGCCCGAGGTCATCGACCGCCGGCTGCGGCTGCTCAAGCAGGAGATCAACTCGGACCGGTCGCTGGGCCGGGCGATCGGCTACCGCTACCACGACGGCCAGCCGTCGCTGATCGAGGGCCTGCTCTCGCGGGGTGACCGCCGGGTGGGCGCGGTGATTCGGCGCGCCTGGGACAAAGGCGGACGTTTCGACGGCTGGAGCGAGCACTTCTCGTACGAACGCTGGGTTTCCTCCTGCGCAGAGGTCCTCCCGGAGTTCGGCGTCGACCTGGACTGGTTCACCACCCGCGAACGTGACGAGCTCGAGGTCCTGCCCTGGGACCACCTGGACTCCGGGCTCGACAAGGACTGGCTCTGGCAGGACTGGCAGGACTCGCTCGGCGAGTACGAGCAGGACGACTGCCGGTGGACGCCGTGCTTCGACTGCGGTGTCTGCCCGTCCATGGACACCGAGATCCAGATCGGACCCACGGGTCGGAAGCTGCTGCCGCTCACGCCGATGAACGGCTTGCGGGTGCCGGCGCACACCCACTAAGGAGCACGTGACATCGCTAGGAATCAGCCCGCGGGCGGCCAGGCCCCGGTCGTCCAGCGGATCCGGATCCGGTACGCCAAGCGCGGCCCGCTGCGGTTCACCTCGCACCGGGACTTCGCCCGCGCGTTCGAGCGGGCGCTGCGCCGCGCCGCCGTACCGATCGCCTTCTCGCAGGGCTTCACCCCACACCCCAAGATCTCGTACGCCAGTGCCGCACCGACCGGCGTCGCCAGCGAAGCGGAGTACCTGGAGATCGGATTGCAGTCGCGGGTCGACCCGGCGGAGGTACTCGCCGCGCTCGACGCCGCGCTCTCGCCCGGGCTGGATGTGCTCGACGCGGTGGAGGCCACCGAGGGCACCAGCCTGGCCGAGCGGATCGACGCCTCTCGCTGGCGTCTCGAGCTGCCCGACGTCTCGCCGGCGGTCGCCGCCGAGGCGGTCGCGGCGTTCCTCGCGGCCGACGAAGTGCTGGTCGAACGCATGACGAAGCAAGGTCGACGATCTTTCGACGCGCGGGCCGCAGTGACGAGCTTCGACGTGACGAACCAGTCTCCGGCACCTTCCGGGGCCGACGGCGCACGGTGTGCGATAATAGACCTTGTCGTACGGCAGGTTACGCCCGCCGTTCGACCCGATGACGTCCTTTCCGGCCTGCGCGTGGTGGCTGGCCTGGAGCCGCCGGTGCCGCCGCGGGCGACCCGGCTGGCCCAGGGCCGGTTAGTCCAGAGCACGCTCACCCCGCAGCTGGAGATCGTTGATCCGTTGGACGCGGACCGCGAGGGCACAGCCATCGGAGGGCGCTAGCCGCTTCGGCCGGCGTCCATTGGCAGACTTCGGCCGCCCGTCCGTCTCGGATGGGCCCGAAAAACTTGCGGCGACCCTGCGTGGCAGCGCTTACCCGCGCCCGGGGCCGCCAGAACTGGAGAGCGCCCCATGCTCGATAACGAGCCAACGGGCGGTGAACGGGACGGAGTCACTCCTCCGCCCGGCGATACCGCCGAAAGCACCACCCCTGCGCGTCGTACGCGTGCCCCCCGGCGCAAGGCGACGCCACCATCCGAGACAACGGCAGAACCCGATACCGCGGAGAGACACCCGGCGCCGGACGTTTCCGGCGTCGAACCGGGTGCCGCGATCGAGGCGGCGAGTGCCGCGG
>JBKOWB010000113.1:0-2388 GCA_046724195.1 Actinomycetota bacterium | reverse complement strand
ATCCTCGAGTCCGCGGCGTCCCTCACCACCGTGCCGGTCCGGATGATCGGCGTGCTGAGCCAGGCGGAGCTGCTGGTGAGCCGCATCACCGTGATAGCCGAGCAGGCCGAGGCGCTGGTCCAGCGAGTCTCCGCGACCGCTGACGTGGCCGACGGCGCGATCCGCGAGACCCGGGCCATCGCGGCCGCCGCGGCACTGGCCGTCGAGGAGGCGGCCACGGTGGCCACCGCAGCGGCCCGCGTGGTGAATCGGGCGGCCAACACGACGGATGCCGCGAGCGCCCTCGTCGCCGACGCCGCGGCGATCACGGGCGCGGCGTCCGCGGTGGTCGGCCAGGCCGAGGCGGCAGCGATCGAGGCCAACGACCTTCTCGCCGGGTACGCGGCGACGCTGCGCCAAGGGGCTCCCCTGGCCGCGAGGTTCGTGCAGGAACTGTCGCCGGACGAGGTCACCGCGGCCATCCGGATGATCGACGAGCTGCCGCGGCTGCGCGAGCACCTGACCGACGACGTGATGCCGCTGCTCGCCAAGCTCGATCAGGTCGGCCCCGACATCCACAAGCTCCTGGAGGTCACCGAGGACCTGCACCTGGCCATCACCGGGCTGCCCGGACTCGGCATGCTGCGCCGCCGCGGCGAGGGCCGGAACGCCGACGCTTAGGCCCGTGCCATGATTCATGGCACGGCAGGCGGAGCGGCAGCTCTGCTCGGACGCGCACCGGGCGAAACGAGGCGATGACGCAGGACCAGCACGCGCTGCTCGATCTCGACGATCGGGGCACCGACGTGCCGCCGGACGCCGGCGGGCCGGTGAGCCGGTTCGAGGCGCTGCGGCGGCACCGGCGGTGGCTGTTCGCGCTCGTCGTGGTCGCGCTGCTCGCTCAGATGGCGGTCGCGATGATCGTCTCGGCCGTCCAGGAGACCCCGACGACGGACGAGCCCGTGTACGTGGGCACGGCCGTCACCTACCTCGACCAGCACACCCTGCGATACAACTTCGAGCATCCGCCGCTGGGCAAACTCGTCATGGCGGCCGGTCTGGCGTTCGCCCACCCGCGACTCGACCCGGGCTTCTCCGGCGACCACTGGGAGTTGGGTCAGCACGTCCTGTACGAGTCAGGCAACGACGCTTGGCGGCTGATGTTCCTGGCCCGCCTGCCGATCATCATCCTGACCCTGCTGTTCGGGCTGGTCGTCTTCGCGTTCGCCCGCGACCTGGTCGGTCCGGGCGCCGCGTTGGTGGCGCTGGCCCTGTACGCGTTCTCGCCCGATCTCATCGCGCACGGCTCGCTGGCCACGCTGGACGTACCCGCGGCGGGCTTCCTGGTGACGTGCGTCTGGTTGCTGTGGCGCGCCCGCCGGTACCCGCGCGTCTATCTCCCACTCGCCGGGATCGCGCTCGGCGCGGCCGTGGCCACGAAGATGAGCGTGCTGCCCGCCGTACCGGTGCTGCTGCTCCTTGCGGTCTTGTCCGTCTGGCAGAGCAGCCGCACCGCACGCGGTTTCTGGAAGGGCGTGGCGTGGGCGGCCGGCGTCGGGGCCATCGCCGTGGCCACGGTGTGGCTGACGTATGTCGCCGTCGACCCGCGGTTGCGTTGGTCCACCCCGGCCGACGTGCCTTCCTTCGGCGGCCTGCACGGGCTCCTGGTCAACCTGATGCCGTTCCCGGCGCCGTTCCGGGACGGGATGCGCGTCCAGTTCGGCTTCGAGTGGCACCGCTTCGGCGGTTTCCTGTTCGGCCGCCGGTACCAGGGCTCGCTGTGGTACTACCAGCCGGTCGCGATGCTGGTGAAGACCCCGCTCGGCATGCTTGCGCTGTGGCTGGCCGGCGCGGCCGCGATGCTGGGCCTGCGCCGGTTCCGGCCCGCGGCGCCGTACGTGCTCATACCTCCGGCCGTCCTGTTCGCGGTGACGCTGAACGAGTCCCGCAACTTCGGCACCCGGTACGTCATCTTCATGCCGATGTTCCTGGCGGTCGCGGCGGCCACCGTGGTCACGGTCCGCCTGCGATGGGTGCCCGTGGTGACCGCGGCGTTGGTGCTGTTCGTGGGGGTCAGCTCGGTGCGGACGTTCCCGTACTACCTGCCGTACTCGAACGAGGCGTTCGGCGGCCCGTCCAAGACCTACCTGCGCCTGCACGACTCGAACTCCGACTGGGGTCAGGACCTGGGCCGGACGGCGAAGCTGCTGCGCGAGAAGTACCCCGACGAGAAGGTCTGGCTCGCGTACCAGGGCGGCGGCGACCCCGTCTACTACGGCATCGACTCGCCCGACCCCACGGACGTCCCCCCGGATCAGGTCCGTGGACTGCTCGTCGTCTCGAATGACCGGATCGACAGGTCGACGTTCCGGTTGCGCATGCTGATGGCCACGAGCACGAAGATCGACC